>NZ_JBCGFQ010000016.1:0-105743 GCF_040984075.1 Pseudomonas sp. I2 | reverse complement strand
CCCCCGTGCGTCGCCCGGCCCCGCTGCCCGGCCGTGGGGGGGGGCCCCTTTGCTGCGCATTTCGTGTTCTTGTTCTTCTTTTGGCGGTGGACTCTGTTCTCCGATGCCGTTTACCGCAACCCGCCACACTGGCCTCCAGACATTCAGCCTGCCGAAGGAACCCGCCATGGCTTGGTCCGCCACCCAGTATTCACTTTTCGAAGACGAACGTACCCGCGCGGTGCGCGACCTGCTGGCGGCGGTACCGCCGCGGCCGGTGCGCCATGCCACGGACCTGGGCTGCGGCCCGGGCAATTCCACCGAAGTGCTGCGCCAGCACCATCCCGATGCCCTGGTCGTCGCTCTGGACAGCGACCCGGACATGATCGACAAGGCTCGCCAGCGGCGGCGCCTGTGCGTGCCCCAGGTGCGCTGCGAGATCGCCGAGATTGCCGGTTGGTCGGCCGCCGAGCCCCAGGACCTGATCCTGGCCAACGCCTCGCTGCAATGGGTCGCAGACCACGGCGCCCTCTATCCGCACCTGGTCCGCCAGTTGAGCGAGGGTGGCAGCCTGGCGGTGCAGACCCCGGACAACCTCGACGAGCCCGCCCACCGGCAGTTGCGCGAAATCGCCAGCCAGGGGCCCTGGGCGGCCAGGTTCGCCGACTTCTCGTTGCCGCCCCGGCACAACGCGGCGTTCTACTACGACCTGCTCAGCCCGCTGTGCACCCGCGTGGATGTCTGGCGCACCACCTATCACCACCCCTTGGCCGGTGGCGCCGAGGCGGTGGTGGAGTGGTTCAAGGGCTCGGCGCTGCGCCCGTACCTGGCGCGCCTGGACGAGCGGGAGCAGGCGGACTTTCTGCAGCTGTACCTGCAGGCGATGCAGCATGACTATCCGCCGGCCAGCGACGGCAAGGTGCTGCTGGCGTTTCCGCGTTTGTTCGTGGTCGCTACGCGCTAGTACGCCGCCAGCGCCAGAGCACGTAGCCATACACGCCGAGGTTGAGCAGCAACACGAACAGGCCCAGCAGCACCTGGACCTGTGGCGTCAGCCCGGGCGGGTAGATCAGCGGCCAGATGTAGTGCTCGATGAAGCCGCCCTGGTAGCCGGCCACGCCAGCGGCAGCGCGCATATGGTTCTCCCAGTCGGTCAGTGGGCATTCCAGGTGCAGGCACTCCACCGCCAGGCCCCAGGCCAGGGCGGGCAGGTGGATGAGCAGGGCGGGGCGCCACCGGAGCACCCACAGGCCGCCGAACAGCACCAGCAGGATGAAGGCCAGGTGCAGCAGGACCAGGGCGTCGGCGGCCAGGCGGTAGAACATGGCGGACCTTCGCAGGGGGCAGTCATCTGAGCATAGGCGGGTGGGTATGGCTTGGTTGGTTGTTGCGCCTGCCTCCACCACTGTGCGGGTAACTTCCAGCCAATACCTGGCCTGTGTGTTCTCAAAGCCCTTCCTGCACCATCTGCAGGAACGTCGCCACCACCCGCCGTGTGCGCTGCTCGCTCAGGCACACCAGCGTCTCGGTCAAATGCCGCTGGCAATCGACGATCGGCAATGCACAGACGCGCGCATCGGCGCCGAACTCCGCCGCCGACACCACCCCCACGCCGATCCCCACCACCACCGCCTCACGCGCCGCCTCGCGGCCTTCGACCTGGATCGCCGGACGGATACGCAGGCCCGCACGTTGCATCTCTTCCTCGAGGGTCTGGCGCGTCACCGAGCCGGGTTCGCGCAGCACCAGCGGCGTGTCGTCCAGGTCGGCCAGGCTGATCGAGCCACGGCTGGCCCAAGGATGGTCATGGGACACGAAGGCCACCATCGGGTCGCGACGCATGGGCACGCAGTAGAGCCGCTCATCGTCGACATCACGGCCGAGCAGGGCCAGGTCGGCCTGGTAGCTGAACAGCCGGGCCAGGGACTCGTCGGTGTTGCCGGTCTCGATCTTCACCTGGATGCCAGGGTAGCGCTGGCAGAAACGGGCGATCTGCGGCAGCACGTGCACCGGCGCGTCCACCGCCAGCACCAGGCTGCCGGTGTGCAGGGCACGGGAGTCCTGCAGCAGTTCGACAGCCTCGGTTTCGCAGGCGAACAGGCGCTGGGTGATGCCCAGCAGGCGCTCGCCCAGGTCGGTCAGCCGTACCGAGCGTTTGTTGCGGTGGAACAGCAGCACGCCGAAGCGCTCCTCGAGCTTGCGTACCTGGTCGGAAACCGCTGGTTGGGTGAGAAACAGTTTATCGGCGGCGCGGGTGAAGCTGCCGTGCTCGGCGACGGCGTGAAACGCCTTGAGTTGAGCGTGTGAGACCGACATGAGCGCTCCGGTAACAAGTTGGGCTTATGTGTGAAATACGATAAATCGATTTTATTTATCAGTCATCAACTGGTTCCATAACGACCAGCCCGGTGGCCCTTTACAGGCTGCCAGCGGCCATGGCGCCGCCCCGGTCACGCCAGACCCGCGGTGCCATCTGACCAGATGACGGCCCTCCGTCATGCAGTGCGCAACACAACAACAAGACAGGCGTTTCTTCACATTCTGCCGGCACACTTGAGCAAGAGGTCAGAGTCAAATGAATCAATCCCTAGCCGCCATCAAGCGTTGGCGCATCCAGATCTTCGCGATCACCTGGCTGGCGTATGCTGCCTTCTACTTCACCCGCAAGGCGTTTTCCGTCGCCAAGCTGGGCATTGGTGAAGACCCCGATTTCATGCTCGACAAGGCCGCCATGGCCAACCTCGACGCCATCTACCTGGCCGCCTACGCGGTGGGCCAGTTCACCTGGGGGATGCTCGCCGACCGCTTCGGCCCGCGCGTGGTGGTGCTCGGCGGGCTGCTGATCTCGGCGGCGGCGGCCGTGGTGATGGGCAGCTATGCGACCTTCCCGATCTTCGCCACGTGCATGCTGGTCCAGGGGCTGGCGCAGTCCACCGGCTGGGCGGGGTTGTGCAAGAACATCGGCAGTTTCTTCCCGGCCGTCCAGCGTGGCCGGGTGCTGGGCCTGTGGAGCTCGTGCTACGCCTTCGGCGGCCTGGTGGCCTCGCCCTTCGCCGGCTGGTGGGCCTACACCCTGGTGGGCAGCTGGCACGCGGCATTCTTCTCCAGTGCCGCGGTGGTGGCCGGGGTGGCGGTGCTGTTCTTCATCCTGCAGCGCAACAAGCCCGAGGATGTCGGCCTGCCGGCGGTGGAGCCGGAGCCGCAGAGCATGGCGCCGGCGGCGAACCTGTGCAGTGTCTGGGCGCCGCTGCGGGAGATCCTCAGCAACCGCACGGTGCTGACCCTGGGCCTGGCCTATTTCATGCTCAAGCCTGCGCGCTACGCCATCCTGCTCTGGGGCCCGGTGATCGTCTTCGAACAAATGCCCTCGGTGGGCAAGGTCGGCGCGGCCATCATTCCCACCGCCTTCGAGCTGGCCGGGCTGCTCGGGCCGATCATCATCGGCCTGGCCTCGGACAAGCTGTTCGGCGCCCGGCGCATGCCCGCCTGCGTGATCAGCCTGGTGCTGCTGACCGCCACCCTGGCGGCGTTCATGGCGGCGATGCACAGCGGCAGCGTGATCCTGGTGGTGGCCTTGCTGTTCGTCATGGGCCTGACCCTGTACGGCCCGGACTCGATGATCAGCGGCGCTGCGGCGATCGACTTCGGCACGGCCAAGGCCGGTGCCACCGCGGCGGGCTTCGTCAATGGTTGCGGCTCGGTGGGAGCGGTGCTCGGTGGCCTGCTGCCGGGGTATTTCGACAGCGTCACGGTGTTCATCATTTTCTCCGGCACCGCGCTGTTCTCCGCCCTGGTCCTGCTGCCGCACTGGAACAGCCGCCCGGCCAGCGCCGTGCAGGCCAACGACGTGGCACCCAATACCGGCATGGCGATCAAGCCGGCCCGTACCTAAAGGAAAGTGAGCAGATGAGACCCTTCTGGCTGCAACAGGCCCTTGACCAGGAAGACGAGGCGGTATGCCCGCCGCTGGATGCCGACGTGCGCTGCGACGTGTGCATCGTCGGCGGCGGCTACACCGGATTGTGGACCGCGCTGATGCTCAAGGAGCAGGCGCCGGCGCTGGATGTGCTACTGATCGAGGCGGACATCTGCGGTGCCGGCGCCAGCGGGCGCAACGGCGGTTGCGCGCTGTCATGGTCGGCCAAGTACTTCACCCTCGAGCGCCTGTTCGGCACGGCGGAGGCCGTGCGCCTGGTGCGCGAGTCGGAGCGCAGCATCGGCGCCATCGGCGAGTTCTGCGCGGCCAACGGCATCCACTGCGACTACCGCATGGACGGCACCCTGTACACCGCCACCAACGCCGCCCAGGTCGGTGGCACCGATGCGGTGATCGCCGCGCTGGAGCAGAGGGGCATCAATTCGTTCCAGCGCCTGCCGCTGGAGCAGGTGCAGCGCCTGGCCGGCTCCGCCCGCCACCTGGAAGGCTGGTACTCACCGGCCGCCGCCACCGTGCAGCCGGGGCGCCTGGTGCGCGGCCTGCGCCGGGTGGCCTTGCAGCGGGGCGTGCGCATCCACGAGGGCACGGCGATGACGGGCCTGGAGCATGGGGCGCCGGTGCAGGTGCGTACCCAGGGCGGGACCGTCCGTGCCGACCGGGTGGTACTCGGTCTCAACGCCTGGATGGCGCGGGCCTTTCCCCAGTTCGAGCGCAGCGTGGCGATCGTTTCCAGCGACATGGTGATCACCGAGCCCTGCCCGGAACTGCTGCGCGAGATCGGCCTGGACAGCGGCATCAGCGTCCTCGATTCGCGCATCTTCGTGCATTACTACCACAACACCAGCGACGGTCGGCTGATGCTCGGCAAGGGCGGCAATACCTTCGCCTATGGTGGACGCATGTTGCCGGTGTTCGACCAGCCGTCGCCGTACCAGCCGCTGCTGCGCGAAAGCCTCGGCGAGTTCTTCCCGGCCCTGGCGCAGGTGCCGCTGGCGGCCAGCTGGAACGGCCCCTCGGACCGCTCGGTGACCGGCTTGCCGTTCTTCGGCCGGCTGGATGGGCAGGGCAACGTGTTCTATGGCTTCGGCTACTCAGGCAGTGGTGTCGGGCCCTGCCACATGGGTGGGCAGATCCTCTCGTCGCTGGTGCTGGGCCTGGACAACCCCTGGACCCGCTCGCCGCTGGTCAAGGGCCCGCTGGGGCAATTCCCGCCGGAGCCGATCCGCTACCTGGGCTCGCTGATGGTGCGCAACGCCATCCGCCGCAAGGAGCGCGCCGAGGACCGCGGCGTGCGCCCGCGCCGCCTGGATGTGCGCCTGGCACGTTTCGCCGCGGCGGCGGGCAAGGCCGACAAGGCCTGATGGCCGGGAGGGCCGCACGGCGGCCCTTGCGCGGGTGCAAGGCCATTTCCAGCGGCCGTGCTGCATGAGATTTCTTGTCGATCAGGTGGGCGAGGGCGTATAAACTGCTCCCACTTTTGGCCGGTCGCTTCCTGAACCGGCCGCTGGAACAAAGAGAGTCGACATGGGCGCACAGTGGAAAGCCAAACATAAAGAAGCCGCAGCCAATGCCAAGGGCAAGATCATGGGCAAGCTGGCCAAGGAAATTCAGATCGCCGCCAAGTCCGGCGCCGATCCGGACATGAACCCGCGCCTGCGCCTGGCGATCGAGCAAGCCAAGAAAGCCTCGATGACCCGCGAGACCCTGGAGCGCGCGATCAAGAAGGGCGCCGGCCTGGATGGCGAGTCGGTGCAGTACAACGCGGTCACCTACGAAGGCTACGCCCCGCACCAGGTGCCGCTGATCGTCGAGTGCCTGACCGACAACGTCAACCGCACCGTCGCCGAGATCCGTGTGCTGTTTCGCAAGGGCCAATTGGGCAGCGCCGTGGCCTGGGACTTCAACCACGTCGGCCTGATCGAGGCCACCCCGAACGGCGACGCCGACCCTGAGCTGGCGGCCATCGAAGCCGGCGCCCAGGACTTCGAGGAAGGCGAGGAAGAGGGCTCGACCCTGTTCATCACCGATACCACCGACCTGGATGCGGTGCAGAAGGCCCTGCCGGAGCATGGCTTCACCGTCACCTCGGCGAAGATCGGCTATACCCCGAAGAACCCGGTGAGCGCCGCCAGCCTGAGTGCCGAGGCCCTGGCCGAGGTCGAGGCGTTCCTCGAAGCGATCGACAACCACGATGACGTGCAGAACGTCTATGTCGGCCTGACTGACTGATCTGTGCCATTGGGGGCGCCTTGCGCCCCATTCGCGGGCAAGCCCGCTCCCACAGGGGCCCTGCCAACCGCATCATTTGTGGTCGACTCGGCCCTGTGGGAGCGGACAGTTGGTCCCACATGGCCCTGCGAACCGCATCCTGTGTGGCCAGCGCGGTCCCTGTGGGAGCGGGCTTGCCCGCGATCGAGGGCGTAGCCCTCGCCAGGGCCCTGGAGCCGACCGATGAACCCGACCTTCGCCTCCCTCAGCCTCGCCCACCTGCGCACCCTCGACTGCCTCCTGCAGTTGAAGAACCTCAGCCACGCCGCCGAGCGCCTGGGCTGTAGCCAGTCAGCCCTGAGCCGCCAACTGGCTCACCTGCGCGAGGCCTTCGACGACCCGTTGCTGGTGCGCCAGGGGCGCGGCTATGTGCTCAGCGAGCATGCCGAAGCCTTGGTCGAGCCCCTGCGCCAGGTCTTGGAGGAGCTACAGGCCCTGCGCCAGCCGGCAGCCTTCGACCCGGCGCGTTGCGAGCGGCGCTTCTGCCTGGCCGCCTCGGACTATGTAGCCGAGCACATGCTGCCGCTGCTGGTGGCAGCGCTGGAACGCGAGGCGCCGGGCGTGTCCCTGGAGTACCGCACCTGGCAGGCCGGCCAGTATGCCCTGCTGGCCAGCGGCGAGATCGACCTGGCCACCACGCTGTTCGACGAGTCGCCACCCAACCTGCACGGTCGCTTGCTCGGCGAGGACCGGGCCGTGTGCCTGATGCGCCACGACCACCCGCTGACCGCCCGTGACGGCTTGAGCCAGGACGACTACCTGGCCTTCAAGCACGTGCGCATCTCTGGCGGCGGCGACAAGGACAGCTTCATCGACCGCCACCTGCGCGCCCAGGGCCTGCAGCGGCGGATCGGCCTGGAAGTGCCGTTCTTCTCCGCCACCGTGCAGGTACTGGGTAACGGCCAGGCCCTGGCCACCGTGCCCGAGCACATCGCCCGCCAGCTCTGCCGCCTGCACCGGCTGGCCTGGCGGCCGCTGCGCTTCATCGAGCATACCCAGCGCTACTGGGTGGTCTGGCACCAGCGCCTGCAGGCGTCGGCCGAGCACCGCTGGCTGCGCAACCGGGTATTCGAGCTGTGGCGCCAGTCGCAGTTCGGCGTGCAGGGCGGGCATGCGCCTTCGCCATAGCAGCTATGCGCGAAGCGGGGTTCTTCGGCGACGGATCGGTCCCTAGACTGGCCAGGTGGCTCGGGTTGTTCGAGAGTAGTGGGGCCGCTTTGCAGCCCATCGCCGGCAAGCCCCAACCCACCGTCCCGAACGACCACCGCCATCCCCCCGACCGCTCGCCAAGGAGACCGCCCGTGACCCCGGAACAATTCCGCCAATATGGCCACCAACTGATCGACCTGATCGCCGACTACCGCCAGGGCGTCGCCGAGCGTCCGGTGATGGCCCAGGTCGAGCCCGGTTACCTCAAGGCCGCCCTGCCGGCCGGTGCGCCGCAGCAGGGCGAGCCGTTCGAGACGATCCTCGCCGACGTGGACACGCTGCTGATGCCGGGCCTGTCCCACTGGCAGCATCCGGATTTCTATGGCTATTTCCCATCCAACGGCACCCTGTCGTCGGTGCTGGGCGACTTCCTCAGCACCGGGCTTGGCGTGTTGGGCCTGTCCTGGCAGTCCAGCCCGGCCCTGAGCGAGCTGGAGGAAACCACCCTCGACTGGCTGCGCCAGTTGCTCGGCCTGTCGGCGCAGTGGAGCGGCGTGATCCAGGACACGGCCTCGACCAGCACGCTGGTGGCGCTGATCTGCGCCCGCGAGCGCGCCAGCGACTACGCCCTGGTCCGTGGCGGCCTGCAAGGCCAGGCCAAGCCGCTGGTCGTCTATGTCAGCGCCCATGCCCACAGCTCGGTGGACAAGGCCGCGTTGCTGGCGGGCTTCGGCCGCGACAACATCCGCCTGATCCCCACCGACGAGCGCTTCGCCATGCGCCCCGAGGCGTTGCAGGCCGCCATCGAACAGGACCTGGCCGCCGGCAACCAACCCTGCGCGGTGGTCGCCACCACCGGCACCACCACCACCACGGCCCTCGACCCGCTGGGCCCGATCGGTGCCATCACCCAGGCCCACGGGTTATGGCTGCACGTCGACTCGGCCATGGCCGGCTCGGCGATGATCCTCCCCGAGTGCCGCTGGATGTGGGACGGCATCGAGCAGGCCGACTCGGTGGTGGTCAATGCCCACAAGTGGCTGGGCGTGGCGTTCGACTGCTCGATCTACTACGTGCGCGATCCCCAGCACTTGATCCGGGTGATGAGCACCAACCCCAGCTACCTGCAATCGGCGGTCGATGGCGAGGTCAAGAACCTGCGTGACTGGGGCATCCCCCTGGGCCGCCGCTTCCGTGCCCTGAAGCTGTGGTTCATGCTGCGCAGCGAAGGTGTCGAGGCCCTGCAACAGCGCCTGCGCCGCGACCTGGACAACGCCCGTTGGCTGGCCGAGCAGGTCGAGGCGGCACCGCAGTGGGAGTTGCTGGCACCGGTGCAGTTGCAGACCCTGTGCATCCGCCATCGCCCGGCAGGGCTGGACGGCGAGGCGCTGGATGCCCACACCCGTGCCTGGGCCGATAGGCTCAATGGCTCCGGGCAGGCCTACGTGACCCCAGCGACCCTGGAGGGGCGCTGGATGGTACGGGTATCGGTGGGGGCGCTGCCCACCGAGCGTGAGCATGTGCAGCGGTTGTGGGAGCGGTTGCAGGCTGTCGTCGCTGCTTGACAGCGCCTGGGGCCGCTGCGCGCCCCTTCGCGGGCCAGCCCGCTCCCACACAGACCGCGCCATGCCTGAGAGCGGCGCCAACCTGGGAGCCGGCTTGCCGGCGATGGGCTGCAGCGCAGCCCCGGGGAAACTCAGTGGCTCATCGCCTGAAAGCTGCTCTTGCGGCTGGCCTCGTAGGCTTCCTTCTCCATCGGCTTGGCCTGCGGGTTGCCCAGGTCTTCCATGGCCAGGCGATGGGTCTCCGGCGCGATGTAGGCCGCCAGGGCGCACAGGCAGGTGATGAAGAACGCCAGGCCGCCGACCACCAGCGGGATGTTGCCTGAACCGGGCGGGGCGACGGTGGCGAACAGCGCCGGCAGCATCGCCGTGAGCATGGTGCCGATGTTCTGCGCGATGGCCATGGCCGATACCCGGTAGCGGGTCTGGAACAGCTCCGGATAGAAGCTGGGGAACACGGCGTTGTAGCCCTGGTAGACCATGCCCCACATGAGGATCGAGGTGACGAAGGCCAGGGGCACGCTCTGGATGCTGATGGCGTACAGGTAGACGAACGCCAGCAGGCCCGAGCCCAGGCAGCCGGCGATCATGGTCGGGCGACGGCCGATCCTGTCGGACAGGTTGCCGACGAAAGGGATCACCAGCACCGCGACGATATTGCCCACCACCGGGATCCACAGGTACACGCTCTTGTCGAAGCCCACGCCGTAGGCCGGCTGCACCGCGTAGGCCGCGCCGAAGATGGTGGCGACCACCGGGATCACGTTCATCAGCGACATGAACATCACCAGCACCATGCACTTCCAGCTGTGGCGGAAGGCTTCGCTGATCGGCGACTTGGCCACTTTGTCTTGCTGCTCTTCCTGGACGAAGGCCGGCGTCTCGTGGACTTCCCTGCGGATGATGAAACCGGCCACCAGCACCAGCGCACTCAGCAGGAACGGAATACGCCAGCCCCAGTCGTTGAACGCTTCGCTGGGCATGAAGTAAGCCAGCGGCAGGAACACCGCCGCCGCCATCACCTGGCCGGCCTGCACGCCTTGCAGGGTGTAGCTGGCGTAATAGCCACGGCGCCCGAACGGTGCGTGCTCCATGATCATCGAGCTGGCCCCGGAGATCTCGCCGGCCACGGCGAAGCCCTGGACCAGGCGCAATACCACCAACAGGGCCGGGGCGAGGAAGCCGATGTCCTCGTAGGTTGGCAGCAGGCCCACGGCCATGGTCGACAGGCCCATCAGGAACATGCACAGCAGCAGCACGTTCTTGCGGCCGCGGGTGTCGCCCCAGTGGCCGAGCACGAAGGCGCCCAGCGGGCGCGCCAGGTAGCCGACGCCGTAGGTCGCCAGCGAGGCGACGATAGCCATTTTCGGGTCGCTGGACGGGAAGAAGATCTGCGGGAAGATCAGCGCCGCGGCCTGGGCATAGATGAAGAAGTCGTAGTACTCGAGTGCCGAGCCTATCCACCCGCTGGCGGTCGCTTTCTTGGCTTGGGAGCTGGAGTGGGCCATCGTTGTCTCCGTTTGTTCTTGTAGGTCACCGGGCGGGGACGTCGGGCGCCGTTCTACGGGCCGGCGAGCGTCGCTGCACGAGCGGTTGCAGGAGTGGGTCAGTGCCGGGTGGCGAACGGTCGCAGGCCAAGCCCGCCTGTACAGGACGAACGAGCAGGGGCGGGGCGCAGGGCGAGGGAAATGTGCATAGGTCGGTACCCGTTTTATTGAACTTATTATGTCGTGACGCTGGGCTTCTCGGCACAGGGCCCGCCGAACGTGGGGCAGGGGAGGTGGGCCTGTGCTGGAAATCATGGTTGCCCACGGCTTGGCACCGAATCAATTCGTGCAACCCGCTTTTGTTCGATAATCGAACACAAAACTAACTGTTCCGTACAAAATAAATTGCTGGGGTGACTTTACCTGCCAATAATCGATCATGCCAGGAGCCTGCCCAGGTTTTCGGCATTGTCGTCCGCGCAGGCCCAAGGCCGCGCTCCAATAACAAGGAACTCCAGCCATGCAGCGTTCGATCGCCACCGTGTCCTTGAGCGGTACCCTGCCGGAAAAGCTCGAAGCCATTGCCGCCGCCGGTTTCGACGGCGTCGAGATCTTCGAGAACGATCTTTTGTACTACGCCGGCAGCCCCCGTGAGATCCGCCAGATGTGCGCCGATCTTGGCATCGCCATCACCCTGTTCCAGCCGTTTCGCGATTTCGAGGGCTGCCGCCGCGACCGCTTGCAGAAGAACCTCGACCGCGCCGAGCGCAAGTTCGACCTGATGCAGGAGCTGGGCACCGACTTGGTGCTGGTGTGCAGCAACGTCCAGGCCGATGCCTTGGGCGACGAGCAGGTGCTGGTGGATGACCTGCGCCTGCTGGCCGAACGCGCGGGCCAGCGCGGCCTGCGCATCGGCTACGAAGCCCTGGCCTGGGGGCGTCACGTCAATACCTGGCAGCAGGTGTGGCAACTGGTGCGCCAGGCTGACCATCCAGCCCTGGGGGTGATCCTCGACAGCTTCCACACCCTGTCGCTCAACGGCGACCCTGGCGGTATCCGTGATATTCCCGGCGACAAGATCTTCTTCGTGCAGATGGCCGATGCGCCGATCCTGGCGATGGACGTACTGGAGTGGAGCCGGCATTTCCGTTGTTTCCCGGGGCAGGGCGAGATGGACCTGGCGGGCTTTCTCGCGCCGATCCTCGCCAGCGGTTATCGCGGGCCGCTGTCGCTGGAGATCTTCAACGACGGTTTTCGCGCAGCCCCTCCCCGGCAGAATGCCGCCGATGGCCTGCGCTCGCTGCTCTACCTGGAGGAGCAGACCCGCCTGCGGCTTGAACAGGAGGCGAAGGCCGTGGAGCCGGGCGTGCTGTTCAATACGCCGGCGGCCAGTGCCTACGAGGGCGTGGAGTTTCTCGAGTTTGCCGTCGACGAGGCGCTCGGCGCGCGCCTGGGCAGTTGGCTCGAGCGCCTGGGCTTCGCCGTGGCCGGCCAGCATCGTAGCAAGGCGGTGCGCCTGCTACGCCAGGGCGATATCAACATCGTGCTCAACGCCGAGCCCTATTCCTTCGCCCACAACTTCTTCGAGGCCCACGGCCCGTCCCTGTGCGCCACAGCGTTGCGGGTCAAGGATGGGCAAGCGGCCCTGCAGCGTGCCATCGCCTACCGTGGCCAGCCGTTTCGCGGGCTGGTGGGCCCGAACGAGCGGGAGATCCCCGCGGTACGTGCGCCGGACGGCAGCCTGATCTACCTGGTGCAACAGGCAGGCACGGGCCAGACCATCTACGACAGCGACTTCCACCTCGCCCCCACGGCGGCTGCCACCGGCGGGCTGCGGCGCATCGACCACATGGCCCTGGCCCTGCCGGCCGAATCGCTGGACAGCTGGGTGCTGTTCTACAAGAGCCTGTTCGGTTTCACCGCCGACGACGAGGTGGTGCTGCCCGACCCCTACGGTTTGGTCAAGAGCCGCGCCTTGCGTAGCCCCTGCGCCAGCCTGCGGCTGCCGCTGAACATCTCGCAGAGCCGTAACACCGCCATTGCCCACGCGCTGTCCAGCTACGGTGGCTCGGGCGTGCACCATATCGCCTTCGCATGCGAGGACATCTTCCGCGAAGTGGCCAGGGCCAAGGAGGCCGGTGTGCCGCTGCTGGAGATCCCGCTGAACTACTACGACGACCTGGCGGCGCGCTTCGACTTCGACGACGAGTTCCTCAGCGAGCTGGCCTACTACAACGTGCTGTACGACCGCGATGCCCAGGGTGGCGAGCTGTTCCACGTGTACACCGAGCCATTCGAGGGGCGTTTCTTCTTCGAAATCCTCCAGCGCAAGGGCGGGTATGCCGGATATGGCGCGGCCAACGTCGCCGTACGCCTGGCAGCGCTGGCCAAGGCCCGCAGCGGCGTGGGGCGCAAGCCGGTGTTGTGATCGGCATGTGCTGTGAGGCGGTTTGTCACTTGGGGCCGCTTCGCGCCCCATCGCTGGCAAGCCGGCTCCCACAGGGTGCGCGTCGGCCACAAAGGATGCGGCTTGCAGGAACGTCCTCTACATGACTCAAGACTCGTGAGCACCGCCGGCGATGGGCTGCAAAGCAGCCCCAGGATCATCATGTTGCCCTCAGGCCAATGCCTCGCGCGTACGGCTGCTCGCCTGGGTATGCCGCAACGTCGGTAGCAGAAAGGCAATGGCCAGCAGGCACGCCGCCACCAGCATCACGAACCCACCGTCCCAACCAAAGTGGTCCACGGTGTAGCCCATCGCCGCACTGGCGGCGACCGAGCCGCCGAGGTAACCGAACAGCCCAGTGAAACCGGCTGCGGTACCAGCAGCTTTTTTCGGTGCCAACTCCAGCGCTTGCAGCCCCACCAGCATGACCGGCCCATAGATCAGGAAGCCAATGGCAAAGAGCGCAGCCATGTCGATGCCCGGGTTGCCCGGCGGATTGAGCCAGTAGACCAGGGTGGCGACGGTGACCAGCGCCATGAACACGATGCCGGTCAGCCCGCGGTTGCCACGGAAGATCCGGTCCGACATCCAGCCGCACAGCAGGGTGCCGGGAATCCCGGCCCACTCGTAGAAGAAATAGGCCCACGACGTGGTGTCGACGCTGAAGTGCTTGGCTTCCTTGAGGTAAGTCGGCGCCCAGTCCAGCACGCCATAGCGCAACAGGTAGACGAAGACGTTGGCCAGGGCGATGTACCACAGCAATTTATTGCGCAGCACGTAGTCGACGAAGATCCGCCTGGCGCTGAATTCCTGTTCATGGCTGGCATCGTAGCCTTCGGGGTAATCGTGCTTGTACTGCTCCACCGGCGGCAGGCCGACCGACTGGGGCGTGTCGCGCATGGCGGCGAAGGCGAATACCGCCACCAGTACCGCCACGGCCGCAGGCACGTAGAACGCAGCGTGCCAGTCGTTGGTCCAGCCCAGGCCCAGCAGGAACAGCGGGCCGATCAGGCCGCCGCCGACGTTGTGCGCCACGTTCCACACCGACACCACGCCGCCGCGCTCCTTGCGCGACCACCAGTGCACCATGGTTCGCCCGCTCGCCGGCCAGCCCATGCCCTGGGCCCAGCCATTGATGAACAGCAACACGAACATGACCGTCACGCTGGACGTGGCCCAATGTGCGAAACCGAACAGGAACATCACCGCTGCCGACAGTAGCAGGCCGAACGGCAGGAAGTAGCGCGGGTTGGAGCGGTCCGAGACCAGGCCCATGAGGAACTTGGACAGGCCGTAGGCAATGGCCACGGCGGAAATGGCCACCCCGAGCTGGCCGCGCGTGTAGCCTTCCTCCTCGATCAGGTAGGGCATGGCCAGGGAGAAGTTCTTGCGCAGCAGGTAGTAGCCGGCATAGCCAATGAAGATGCCGGCGAAGATCTGCCAGCGCAGGCGGCGGTAGGTGGTGTCGACGTGCTCGGTGGGCAGTGGCGCCCGATGCATGGCGGGACGGAAGAGGGCGAACATCCTGTATCTCCGGTTTTATTATTGGTGTGCGAAAACGAATATCATGTTTTCGATATGGAAAACAATATCGTGCTTAGGTCCGGATGTGTTGTATTTCGAATGTTCGGCGGGGGAGGGCGTTGCCGAGGCAGCGGGCGTCTTCGATATTGGCTGTTCTGGGCCGCTACGCGGCCATCGCCGGCAAGCCGGCTCCCATAGCGAGTCGATTACGGGTGCCTCACTCCACCACTGGATTGGGTTCGGGCTCAGTCAGGCGCCCTGCACCCCAGCGTCACTTCGATTTCCCGGCCAGCAGCCAACCGGGCATCCGCCACCAACATCAGCGTGCGGGCGCCTGCATGGCGACTGTCGAGCAGGCCTTCCTGGAGGATGAACGAAGTGGCGCCGGCCCCCGTGGCCAGCAGGCGATAACGGATCAGTGCCGAAGTGCAGCCACACTCGCCGGTGGAGCGTCTGGCTTCCAGGGTGAGCGGCAGTAGTACTTGCCCTTGCGCTGTGCGCGGGGGGGCGAGGTGAGCGGCGAGACAGGTGGAGAGGGTATTGTCGAGGGTCGGCGCGCCAGCCAGGGCGCCAGCGAGCGGGGCGGCCAGGCATAGGCTGCCGAGGCGCAGGGCTCTGGCATCCATGGTGGTGTTCCGGTGTAAGGGGCAGTCCTTCAAGGTGTCCTGAAGTAATGGGCTGTTGGGCTGCTTCGCAGCCCTTTCGCGACACAAGGCCGCTCCCACAGGGGGCGTTGCCCTTTCAGTCCCTGTTCTCTGCGCAAAGCGCCCCCTGAAGTGTAGAGCAGCGCCGGGCTTATGAGCGGCTCCAGCATTGTCGTCAGGGCATCACGCCTGCAACGGCAGGCAGGCGTAGACCACCAGTTCCACCAGCATTTCCTCGCGTGCCAGCCCTGCCACCACGACCGCGGCGCGGTTGGGGAAGGGCGCTTGGAAGTATTGCGCGTACACGGCATTGACCGTTGCCAGGTAACTGCGGTCGGTGACGTAGATCAGTACCTGGGTCACGGCATCCAGCGAGCTGCCCGCAGCCTCGAGGGTATGGCGCAGGTTGTCCAGCGTCTGGCGCGCCTGGGCTTCGATGCCGCCGGCGACCACCTGACCCTGGGCATCGATGGGGATCTGCGCGGTGTAGAGCGTGCCGTTGCCGACGACGGCCCACTCCAGCGGGGCTTTGGACGCGAACAGGTCGGTCTTGATGGCGTATTTCATGAGTGTGTTCCTGGGGGGATGGGAGGGGGCTTGTCAGTCGGCGTCGCTGCCGCCTCCAGCACCGTGCCGGCGCGAGGCTTCGGTGCTTTCGACGAGGATGTGCCCGGCCAGTTGCTTGAGCCGCTGCCAGGTGTGCTCGCTGACGCTGAAGCCTTGGTTGAGCGCGGCCTGCGCGCAGGCGACTCGCTGGGCGCAGTTGGCCGGGCGGCTGAAGGTGACGGTGATGCTCTGTTCGATGCACTCGGCTGTCGACGGCAGCTCGTGCAGGTCAGGGTGGCTGTCGAGCGCGGCGAAGGTGGCGATGTGCAACTGACGGGCATCGCTCCAACGGGCCTGGACCTCCAGGCCGAGCTCGGCGGCCCGGCACAGGTAGCCAAGCAACAGCAGGCGGTTGTGGCAGTGGTGGATCCGCAGCACCGCCTGGCCTGTGCGCAGCGCCTTGGCCAGGGCCAGCTCCACCACGGTCGCGGCGCAGCGCAGCACACTCTGGCCACGAGCATCGATCACCAGCAGGGCGCTGTCTTCATAGCTCAGGGCAAAGGGCTGGTCGGCTTCGTTGCGCAGGTAGTCCAAGGCCTTTTCCAGCGTCGCGACGCCATCGAGCCCCTGCAATTGCAGCCAGCCGACCATGTCGGCCGCGTCCTCGCAATCGCCGGCGGCAAAACCCATGCCTTCGAAGGCCTTGCGGCACATCACCTGGATTTCGTTGAGGGATACGCGCATGGTCAGTGATCTCCGTCCGGCATGACCGCAAAGTTCCAGTCGTCTGCGAATGGCTGGCCGATTTCGCTCACCAGCGGCGCCCCCTGGAACAGCGTGATGCGCACCCAGCGGCTCGACTTGGGGTCGAACTTGCCAGCACCGAAGAACGCCAGTTTGCAGCGCAGCAGGTGGATCGGCAGCATGTCGCGGGCCAGCAGGTTGGCGCGGATCTCGCCATAGCTGCGTAGCGCCATGCCCTGCAGGCGGCGTACCGTGCCCTTGAACGCCGGCTGGGCGATCAGAAAGTGCGCAGTCAGCGCATCGGGGTGGGCGTGCAGGTGATCGACCAGTGCGGCATGGCACTGCTGGATGTTGCGGGCGATGCCCAGTTGCATTTCCTTCTCGGCGCCCGGTTCCTCGACGCGCATGCCCAGGCGGGGCTCTTCCTTGTCTGCGGAGCGGTACCAGAAGAAGTGCTCGGCGTCGGCATCGCTGAAGTCGTAGGCCAGCGCCCAGCCGTAGTGGCTTTCGATCAGCTTGCGCAGGTGCGCCAGGGGCATTTGTGCGTCCAGGCGCCAACCTTCGACCACGCCCATCTGCTCGGCCAGCGGTAGCACCTGCTCGGGGTACAGCTCCAGCAACAGGCTGACCAGCAACTCCTGGCAGCCGACGCTCGCGTGCGCTTCGCTCCAGGCCAGCAGGCGTGCCCAGAGGTCGTTGCCGGTGGGCTGGCGATCGAGCCACTCGACCAGAGGCGCGAGGTCGGCCAGGGTCTGCTGGTCCTGCGCGTGCTGGCGCAGGTCTTCGGTATGGCTCTGCTGCAGGTGCAGGCGTGCCCGCGCCAGCAGGTCATGCAGACGCTGCATGTGGGCCGGGTCGGCTGCTTGCGCGAGCACCCGGGCCAGAGCGGTTTCCCGTGCCCAGACCCACTGGTCGACCAGTTGCGGGTGGTTGAGCAGAAATGGCGCCATGCCCAGCCCGGTGGAGTTGCCGACCCCCAGGTAGCGTTGCAGCGCCGGGGCCAGTCTCACCGCACGCCGTGGGTTGCGTGCCCGCGCCATGTGTTCGATCTGTTCGATGCTGAAGTGCCGCAGCAGGTACACGGTGAACATCTGTGCCGCGAAGGGCTGGCTGAAGTCCTCGTTGCCATGCAGGCAGCCGAAGTCGGCGATGCCGAACTTGCCGTTGCCATAGACGGCGGTGGTGCGATACAGGTAGCCGACTTCGGCCAGTTGCCGCGGGTCGGGCTGCTGGCCTTCGGCCAGGGCCGCGAGGAAGCGGTCGAAGTTGCGCAGGCTGCGGTTGGCGCGCGACAGCACCAGCACACGGGCGTCGAAGCGGCCGGCTTCCTGCAGGGGTACGTTGCGCTGCAGGTCGGCCAGTTGCGCCTCGTCGACGTCCCCGGCCAGCAGCACGAAACTCACGTCCCATTGGTCGGCGATCACCCGGTCGCTGCGTTTTTCCGGCGGCAGGTAGGCCGAGAAGATCACGCAGTGGTAGTGCGCATTCGGCGTGTCGATGCGGTAGATGACGGTGCCGAAACCTTCGCCATCGAGGTCGAAACGGCTGCGCTGGATGCGCCAGCCTTGGTTCATCATCCGGCGCATGCTGCTGCGCACGAAGCTCAAGGGGCTCTGGAAGTGGCTGCCCAGCCGGGCCAGGTCCATGACCTGGCTGGCGGGGCGCAGCGCGTGCGCTGCGAACAGGGTGTTGGACATTGTTAGGGTTCCTGGATGCATCATGTTCAGAGGCCTTGTGCGTGGGCCATGTGCCGGGCGATGCGCACGGCATCCCACAGCGCCGGCAGGATCAGCAGCGACACCGGCACCGCGGTGATGACGATGAAGGACTGCAGGGCCGTCACGCCGCCTGCGCCGATGGTGATCAGCACCACGGCCGCCAGGCCCATGCCGATGGCCCAGAAACCGCGCAGCCATTTCTTCGGCTTGTCGCTGCTGGACATCGCCAGTGCCACGGTGAAGGCCATGGCGTCGCCGTTGGTGGCCACCGAGATGAAACTCAGGAACAGGAACAGCGCACTGACCAGGCCACCCAGGGGCAGGTTCTGCGTCACGCCCAGCAGCAGGTCTTCGGGCTGGCTGCCATGGGCGGTGACGATACCCGGGGTCTGCAGCTCCAGGCCGATGCCGCTGCCGCCGACCACGGTGAACCAGAACATGGTCACCAGCGGGGCAACGATCGACAGCGTCATGATGATCTCGCGAATGGTGCGGCCCCGGGAGATCCGCGCGACGTACAGCGCGACCATGGGGGCATAGCCGATGAACCAGCCCCAGAAGAACACCGTCCACCAATCCAGCCACTTGGGGTCGGCACGGAACAGGGTCATCGGCAGGAAGTGCTCCACGTGCAGGGCCAGGGCCGAGGGGAAGCTGCCGAGGATGAACAGGGTGGGGCCGAACGCCACCATGAACACCGCGAGCCCGAGCATCAGCCAGACGTTGATCTCGCTGACGAAACGGATGCCCTTGAGCCCCACTAGGCACGAGACGGTGTACATCAGCGTCACCAGGACGATGGTGAGCGACTGGGTGAACAGGTCGTTGGGCAGGCCCCACGCCGCGTGCAGGGCGCTGCTGATTTGCAGGCCGAGGAAACCGATCGGGCCGATGGTGCCGGCGACCACGGCGATGATCGAGGTGGCGTCGGCCAGGGTGCCGATCGGGCCCCTGAGGGCGCGCTCGCCGAACAGCGGGTAGAGCAGGGTGCGGGGCGCCAGCGGCAGGCCCTTGTCGTAGTGCAGGTGCATCAGCACGATCGCCAGCAGGCTGCCGAGCACCGCCCAGGCGAGGAAGCCCCAGTGCACGAAGGACTGTGCCAGCGCCGCCGTGGCCGCCGCCTCGCTGTGCGGCTGCACGCCGGCGAACAGGGGGGGCGGGCTGGCGAAGTGCATCAGCGGTTCGGCCGCAGCCCAGAAGGCGCCGCCGCCTGCCAGCAGTGCGCACATGATCACCGCGATCCAGTTGAAGGTGCTGATGTCCGGGCGTTGTTCGACGCCGCCCAGGCGCACGCGCCCATATTTCGAGAAACCGATGCCCAGGCTGACCACGAAGGTCACCAGCATCAGCACCTGCCAGTACAGGCCGAAGGCCTTGGTCGACCAGGCGAACAGGGTATCGACCAGTGCCGATACCGCGTCGATGTCGACCAGCGCCGCGACCAGGAACGCCGCGAGGAAACCGCCGCTGATCAAGAACAGCGGCCAGTCGATATCCCGGGCGAGCGGCAGGCGCATGGCCTGGCCGTCCGCTGGCAGGGTGGTTGGGTTTTTCATGAAGCCTCCGGAACCTGCGTTGTTGTTATTGTTCAAGCTGTCCGTGCGGGGAGATTCAGGCCTGCGCCGTGGTGGCGGTTTCCAGCAGGCGCAACCAGTTCAGGCCCATGATCTGGCGCACCTCGTCCTCGGCGAAGCCTCGGGCGCGCAGGCCTTGGGCGATGTTGGGGAAGTCGCGGCTGTCACGGAACCACTGCAGCGGTGCCGGCCAGTTGGCGTTGTCCTTCGAGCCTTCGCCGTAGTCCTTTTCCTTGCTCCAGCGCCCGTTGCGCATCCATTCGAGCACCGACAGCGGTTGCGCCTGGCACAGGTCGGTGCCGATGCCGATGTGCTCGACCCCCATCAGGTCGGCGGTGCTGGCGATCATGTCGCAGAAGCTTTCCAGGCTGCAGGCCGAGGCGCCCTTGAGGTGGAAGGGGTAGGTGCTGAAGCCCAGCAGGCCACCGGACTCGGCGATACCGCGCAGCACCGCATCGGACTTGTTGCGCTTGGCGGCATGGAAGCTCGACGGGTTGGCGTGGGAGACGATCACCGGCCGGCTCGACAGCTCGATGGCTTCCAGGGTGCTGCGTTCGGCGCTGTGCGACATGTCGATCAGCATGCCGACCCGGTTCATCTCGGCGATGACCTGGCGGCCGAAGCGGCTGATGCCGTTGTCTTCACGCTCGTAGCAACCACTGGCCAGCAGGCTCTGGTTGTTGTAGGTGAGCTGCATGACGAACACCCCCAGCTGGCGGAAGATCTCCACCAGGGCGATGTCGTCCTCGATCGGCGAGCAGTTCTGGAAGCCGAAGAAGATCCCCACCCGGCCTTCTTCGTGGGCCAAGCGGATATCGCTGGCCGTGCGTACCGGGCGGATCAGCTGTGGCCAGGTTTCGAAGCGGCGGTTCCACTCGCCGAGGCGCGAGAGGGTTTCGCGAGCGTTCTCGTGGTAGGCGATGGTGGCGTGCACCGCGCTCAGGCCACCGGCTTGCATCTGCTGGAATATTTCCGGGCTCCAGTTGGAGTACTGCAGGCCGTCGATCATCAGTAGGTCGTGCATGGCGCGTGCTCCTTCAAGGCCGCAGGTAGGTGGTCTTGACCACGGTGTAGAAGTCGCGGGCGTACTGCCCCTGTTCGCGCGGGCCGAAGCTGGAGGCTTTGCGGCCGCCGAAGGGCACGTGGTAGTCGGTGCCGGCGGTGGGCAGGTTGACCATCACGCAGCCGGTCTGGGCGCGGCGGCGGAACTCGGTGGCGTGGCGCAACGACTGGGTGACGATGCCGGCGGTCAGGCCGTACGGGGTGTCGTTGAGCGTGGCCAGGGCGTCCTCGAAATCGCCCACGCGGATCACGCAGGCGATGGGGCCGAACACTTCCTCGCGGTTGATGCGCATGTCATTGCGGCTGTCAACGAATAGCGCCGGGCGCATGTAGTAGCCGTCGGTCTCCAGTTGCAGCCGTTCGCCGCCTTCGATCAGCGTGGCGCCTTCGGCCTGGGCCAGGCGCAGGTAGTCCAGGTTCTGCTCCAACTGGCGGGCGTCGGCCACCGGGCCGATCTGCACGCCGGCCTGCAGGGCGTGGCCGACCTTGAGCTGGCGCATGCGCAGGCGCAGGGCCTCGACGAAGCGGTCGTGGATACCCTCGCAGACGATCAGCCGCGAGGAGGCCGTGCATTTTTGTCCCGTGCCGAAGAACGCACCGTTGAGCGCGCACTCCACCGCCAGGTCGAGGTCGGCGTCGTCCATCACCACCAGGGCATTCTTGCTGCCCATCTCCAGTTGGCAGCGCACCAGGTTGCCGGCGGTGGCGACCGCGACGCGGCGGCCGGTTTCCAGCGAGCCGGTGAAGGTCAGGGCGTCGATCTCCGGCGAGTTCACCAAGGTTTCGCCGATATTGGCGCCGCTACCCATGACCAGGTTGAAGGTGCCGGCGGGCAGGCCCTGGCGGCTGATGATCTCGGTCAGCGCCCAGGCGCTGGCCGGTACCAGGTTGGCCGGCTTGAACACCACGGCGTTGCCGAAGGCCAGGGCCGGGGCGATCTTCCAGGCGGCGGTGGCCATGGGGAAGTTCCAGGGGGTGATGATGCCCACCACGCCTACCGGTTCGCGGTGCACCTCGATGTCGATACCGGCGCGCACGGAAGCGGCGGTCTCGCCCATCTGGCGCAGCACTTCGGCGGCGTAGTAGTGGAAGAACTGGCCGCTGCGGTTGACCTCGCCAATGCCTTCGGCCAGGGGCTTGCCCTCTTCACGGGAGAGCAGCTCGCCGAGTTCGTCCTTGCGGGCGATCAGTTCGTCGCCGATGGCCATCAGCACCTGCTGGCGGGCTTCGAGGCCGCTGGCGGCCCACTGCGGTTGCGCGGCGCGGGCGGCTTGGATGGCCTGGCGGGCCTGTTCGGCGCTGGCCTGGTGGTATTGGCCGATCAGGTCGCGGGTATCCGAAGGGCTGTGGTTGGCCAGCGTGGACTGGCCTTCGCACCATTGGCCATCGATGTAGTTCTTGTAGGGAGTGAGTGACATTGAGAAGCCTCCGTTTGCCTGGCTCTCATCTTGCGAGCAATATGGCGCAAATAAAAATTAATAAAAAAAATGATTCGATAAGGAACGCTAACCATGTTGCCCGAGCTGAAGATCGCCCAGTTGCGCTATTTCCTGTGGGTCGCGGAGCTCAAGAGCTTCCACGCTGCCGCCCGCCAGGCCTACCGCACCCAGCCGGCGGTATCGCTGGCGGTGCGCGAGCTGGAGCAGAAGCTGGGCCAGGCGCTGGTCGAGAAGGGCGGCGGGCGGGTCGAGCTGACGCCTTTTGGCGAGCATTGCCTGCCGTTGTTCCGTGGCCTGGTCGAGCACCACGACCGCATCGCTCGCGAGGCCACCTTGCTGGCTCGGCACGAGATCGGCCAGGTGAGCATCGCCACCGTGCCTTCGGTGGCCAGCCGGCTGCTGCCGGGGCCCCTGGGGCGCTTCGTGGCCGAGCACCCGAACGTGCAGGTGAGCATCCAGGACGGCAGCGCCGACAGCGTGCAGCAACTGCTGGCCCAGGGGCAGGTGGACTTCGTCATCAGCAGCATGTGGATGGCCGATGAGCAGGTCGAGTTCGTGCCGATCCTCAACGACCAGGTGGGGGTGGTGTGCCGCAGCGACCATCCCCTGGTGCGGGGCGGCGGGACGTTGCACTGGTCGCAGTTGCAGGGGTTGCCGATCATCCGCAACGGCACCTCGCGGCTGCTGGAGGGCACCGAGGCCGAGTGCCTGCTGGCGCACAGCCGGTTGTTCGTCTCCAACATGATTTCGCTGATCGCGATGCTGGAGGAGGGCGTGGGGATCAGCACGCTGCCGTACCTGGCGTTCCCGCTGGAGAACGAAAAGCTCGCCTTCCTGCCGCTGGCCGAGCCGAAGGTGGAGCGCCAGATCGGCATGCTGACGCGCAAGGGGCGCAGCCTGTCGCCTGCGGCCGAGGCGTTGATGACGTTCTTGCGGGCGCAGTTGCCCAAGGCGGGGGATCGGTAGGGGCGGTTCATTCATGGGGGCCAGGAGTCCCGCTTTTGGCACATGTGCAGCCTTGCGGGTGGGTTATAGTCCGGCGATGTGAACCCTTCCCCGCTGGAGTACCGCCCGTGACCGAATACACCGCGTTCAAGGTCGAACTGACCGACAACATTGCCCATGTGCAGATCAACCGCCCGGAGAAGATCAATGCGATGAACGCGGCCTTCTGGGAGGAGATCGTCGCCATCTTCCAGTGGATCGACGACACCGATGCGGTGCGCGCGGTGGTGCTCAGCGGCGCTGGCAAGCACTTCTCCTCGGGCATCGACCTGATGATGCTGGCCTCGCTGGCGGGCCAGATGGGCAAGGATGTCGGCCGCAACGCCCGCCTGTTGCGCCGTACCATCCTGCGCCTGCAGGCGTCGTTCAATGCCGTGGACAATTGCCGCAAGCCGGTGCTGGCGGCGATCCAGGGCTATTGCATCGGTGGCGCCATCGACCTGGTGTCGGCCTGCGACATGCGCTATTGCAGCGCGGACGCGCAGTTCTCGATCAAGGAGATCGACATGGGCATGGCCGCCGATGTCGGCACCTTGCAGCGTTTGCCGCGCATCATCGGTGACGGCATGCTGCGCGAACTGGCCTTCACCGGACGCACGATCGATGCCCAGGAGGCCCTGCGCATCGGCCTGGTCAATCGGGTCCATGACGACCAGGCGGCGCTGCTCGATGCAGTCTTTGCCATCGCCAGGGAAATTGCAGGAAAATCCCCCATTGCCGTGGCCGGCACCAAGGAGATGCTCAGCTACATGCGCGACCATCGCATCGACGATGGCCTGGAGTACATCGCCACCTGGAATGCCGCCATGCTGCAGTCCGAGGACCTGCGGGTCGCCGTGGCGGCCCACATGAGCAAACAGAAACCGACGTTCGCTGACTGACCTGGCCAGCGGGCGCCAGCAAGGAACCCGAACATGTCAGCACGCTGGACTACCGCAGTACTCGACCCGCAGATCGTCGGAGGCTGGGCCGTGGCCCGCAGCCCGCAGGGGTTCCTGGTGGACGCCAACGGTGCGCTGTTCCCCCGTGACTGGCTGGCGCGCCAGGACTTGGACGTGCTCTGCGAGCATGGCATCGGCCACTTCGATGGCCAGCCGGTGTTCCTCCTCGAGCTGCGCGCCGCCACCGACCTGCCGGGCTGCAGTTGGCGCGGCCTGCGCCAGTT
The DNA here is from genome assembly GCF_040984075.1 of Pseudomonas sp. I2. Taxonomy (NCBI): domain Bacteria; kingdom Pseudomonadati; phylum Pseudomonadota; class Gammaproteobacteria; order Pseudomonadales; family Pseudomonadaceae; genus Pseudomonas; species Pseudomonas sp. I2. Next base: position 81,494 of record NZ_JBCGFQ010000016.1, on the reverse strand, counting down.
CATGCTGGAGGGCGACGCCGACACCTACAGGGTCCTCGGCTACGCGGCGCAGATCGGTACCTGGGCCCGCGAACACCGCTTCTGTGGCAGTTGCGGCCAGCCCATGGCGCAGATCCGCTGGGAGCGCGCCATGTATTGCCAGGCCTGCGACCTGCGCAGCTACCCGCGCATCTCGCCGAGCATGATCGTGCTGATCACCCGCGGCGACGAAATCCTCCTGGCCCGCTCGCCGCGCTTCGTCACCGGCGTCTACAGCACCCTGGCGGGCTTTGCCGAGCCGGGCGAGTCGGCCGAGCAGTGCCTGGTGCGCGAAGTGCTGGAGGAAGTGGCGGTGCAGGTGAAGAACATCCAGTACGTGGGCAGCCAGTGCTGGCCGTTCCCGCACTCGATGATGCTGGGCTTCCATGCCGAGTACGCCAGTGGCGAGATCGTCATGCAGCCGGACGAGATCGAGGATGCCAAGTGGTTCAGCGTGCATGACTTGCCGCCACTGCCGGCCGGGCGTTCCATCGCCCGCTACCTGATCGACCTCTATGTGGCGCGTCGGTTGGGCCAGCAGGAGCCGGCATTCCCGGCCTAGGTCCGTAGCAAATGCCGCGAAGCACCCCAACGCTGCGCAAACACTGCGCTATCCGACCCAGTGCTGCCATACCAGGCGCACGGTCAGCGCCAGCACCACGGCGATGAACACCGGGCGGATGAACTTGCTGCCCCCGCTGATCGCCGTGCGTGCGCCAAAAAAAGCACCGACCATCACCGACAGGCCCATGGCCAGGCCAACGATATAGTCCACCTGCCCGGACAGGATGAACACCGTCAGCGCCGCGATGTTGCTGACGAAGTTCATGCTGCGCGCCACGCCGCTGGCGCGCACCAAGTCGATGGGGTAGAGCAGCAGCGTGCTCACCGTCCAGAACGCCCCGGTGCCGGGGCCGGCCACGCCGTCGTAGAAGCCCAGGCTCAAGCCCTGGGGGAACTGCCAGGTCTTCTTGATCGGTACATCGGCATCCAGCGGTGCCTTGGGCGTGCCGCCGAACAGCAGGTAGATGCCACAGGCGAACACGATCACCGGGAGCATCTTGTTCAGCCAGTCGGCGGGCATGATGTGCGCGACCACCGCACCGAGCAACGCACCGACCAGGGTCCCCAGCAGCGCCGGGCGCCATTGGGCCGGGTGGAACAACTTGCGCCGGTAGTAGGTGAAGCCGGCCGTGGCCGAGCCGAAGGTGGAACTGAGCTTGTTGGTGCCCAGCACCAGATGGGGCGGCATGCCGGCGGTGAGCAGCGCCGGGGTGGTGAGCAGGCCGCCACCGCCGGCGATGGCGTCGATGAAACCGGCGACGAAGGCGACTGCGGCGAGGATCAGCAGGGTAAGGGGTTCTACGGTGAGTTCGAAGGGCATGGGGCTTTGGCAGGCTGGGAGGCGGGGTGCGGCAAACGGCCGCGCTAGAGGCCGTACATGGTAATCCTCGGGAGGAGGGGTTGCCAGTCATGCCTTTGGGTTATGTGCCGGCGGTGTCCGGCCCTTTCGCGGGCTTGCCGTAACGCCGGACCGCCGCGAAAGGGGCGAGCGGGCATCAGAGGAACCAGCGATACTCCCGCGCACTGACCTCGTGCATGAACGCCAGGTGATCCTGGCGCTTGTTCTCGCAATACACCATCACGAACTCCTCCCCAAGTCCCTCGTTCACCGCCGGATGCCCGCGCATTGCCGCCACCGCGCCGAGCATGTCCCGGGGAAAATCGATCCCGCTGCCGCGATCCTCGTTGAGCGGCGCGATCGGTTCCTGCGCGGCCTGCAGCCCATGCTCCATGCCGCAGAGGATCGCCGCCAGCACCAGGTACGGGTTGGCATCGGCCCCCGCCAGGCGGTGCTCGATGCGCAGGTTGCGCGTATCCGACTCGGGAATGCGGATGCACGCATCGCGGTCTTCGAAGCCCCAGCTGGCGCGGCTGGCGGCATTGACCATGGCGCCGTAGCGGCGAAAAGCATTGTGGTTGGCGGCGAACACCGGCATGCAGTGCGGCAGCAGCGCCAGGCAGCCGGCCACCGCATGGCGCAGCGGGCGCTGCGCGTCGGCGGCCAGCAGGTTGTTGCCGGCGTTGTCGTAGAGGCTGACGTGCACGTGCATGCCGCTGCCGGGCGCGTCCAGGTAGGGCTTGCTCATGAACGAGGCGCGCAGCCCATGCTTGAGCGCCACGCCGCGGGTGCTGCGGCAGAACAGGGCGGCCCAGTCGGCGGCGCGCAGGCCGTCGTCGCAATGGCCGAAGTTGATCTCGAACTGCCCCGGGCCCAGCTCGGCGGTGATCACGTTGGCGTCCACGCCTTGCGCGTTGGCGGTCTCGACCATGTCCCGCAGCACGTCGCAGAAGCGCGAGAGGCGCTCGATATGCATGTTGGGCTGGTCGTCGGCATCGCCGCTGAGCGGATCGCGAGGGAAGCAGGGTAGGCCCTCCTTGAGCGCGCGGTCGAACAGGTAGAACTCCAGCTCGAACGCCACCACCGGGCGGATACCGCGCCGTTCGAGGCGTTGCAGCACGCGGGCGAGCACTTCCCGTGGCTCGAACTCGATGGGCGCGGCGGTACCGTCGGAGGTGACCAGCATCTGCCCCAGCGGCTCGCGCTCCCAGGTCACCGGCTTGAGCGTACCCGGCACCAGGCGCCGCAGGGCGTCCGGGTCGCCATCATTGAAGCAGTAGTCGCCGATGGGGAACAGCCCGCCCTGGACGCCCAGCAGCACGCAGTTCTGCGGCAGTTTCAGGGGGCTGCCGGCGGCGACCTTCTCGAGCATGTCCACAGGGTAGCGCTTGCCATAGAAGTGCCCGGGGATGTCCAGGCTGATCAGGTCCACATGGCGCACCTGTGGATGGCGGGCGCGGAAGGCGCGAACTTCGCTGAGCAGGTCGGGAAAGCTTGTTGTCGTTGTCATGCTGTGCTCTCAACGGAATACCCAGAGGACGCGGGTCGTCTGGTCGGTCAGGTTGGCGTAGCGGAACTGGCTGTGCGGCGGGAGCTGGAAGCTGTCGTTGGGGCCGAGGGTGACGGGGGCGTCATGCCCTTCGAGCCACAGGGTCAGTTGGCCTTCCAGGATGAAACCGCCTTGTTCGGCGCTGTCGTCCAGATGGCCCTCGCCGCTGCTGGCGCCGGGCGCCAGGTGGCTTTCGAGCATGGCGAAGCTGCCGGTGAGGCTGGGCGAGACCAGGACGTCGGTCACGCCCTGGGCGTAGTACAGCGTGCGTCGTTCGCCGGGGCGCGTCACCCAGCCCAGGGCCCGCGGCTTGCTGGGTTGGTAGAAGTAGGTGGTCGGTACGTGCAGGGCTTCGCTGATGGCCGTGAGGTCGGCCACGGTGGGCCTCGACAGACCACGCTCGACCTGCGAGAGAAACCCCAGCGAACGGTTGACCCGGCCGGCCAGCTCGCCCAAGGTCAGGCCGCGGTGCTTGCGCAGGTCGCGGATCAGCAGCGCCAGGCCCTGGATGTCGTCGTCGGTGTGCAGGGGCGTCTCAGACATGGTCGCGCAACCTGTACCAGGCCTTGGCCGCGGCCTCCAACGGCGCGGCCATCAGGTCGCCGCCGGGGAAACGGCCGTTGTCGATGCCGGCGTACAACGCCAACAGCTCGTCGTCGCCGAGGATCGCGTCGCTGACCGCCCGTGCGCCGGCCAGGGTCGGCAGCACACCATGGCCAGAGAAACCTTGCAGCCAGTAGCGTTGGCCCTGGCGGCCGATGTCCGGCGTGCGGTGCAGGCTGCAGTCGATGTGCCCACCCCAGGCGTAGTCGATGGCCACGCCGGCCAACTGCGGGAACACCCGCTCCAGGTAGGGGCGGGTGGCAGCGGCCACGTCCTTGGGAATGCCGCCCAGGTAGGTGCAGCCACCGCCGAACAGCAGGCGATGGTCTGGAGTCAGGCGGAAGTAGTCGGGGACGAACTGGTTGTCGATCACGCAGCTGTTGCGTGGCAGCAGCGACTGGGCCAGCGCCGCCTCCAGGGGCGCGGTGGCCACCTGGTAGGAGCCCACCGGCAGGAGCCGGCGCGAGAGGGTGCGGTCGAGGCGGTCGATGTAGGCGTTGCAGGCCAGTACCAGTACCTGGCTGCGCACTTCGCCCTGGTCGGTGCGGGCGACGAAGCCGCTGGCGCTCTCGTGGTAGTCGCGCACCTGGCTTTGCTCGAAGATTTGCCCGCCTGCCGCCTCGATCGCGCTGGCCAGGCCCTGGGCCAGTTTCAGCGGGTTGAGGTGGGCGCCGTTGGGGTCGTACAGGGCGGCCTGGTAGCGTGGGCTGTCGACCCATTCGGGCAGCTCGTCGCGGCCGATCAGGCGCAGGCAGTCGTAGCCCCATTTCTCCCGGGCTTCGTGCTGCGCCTGTTCGAGCATCTTCACGCGCCGGGCCAGCACGGCGGTCCACAGGCTGCCGACCCGGTAATCCACCTCGAAGCCGTGACGCTGGGGCAGTTCGCGCATCTCCTCGGCGGCCCAATACATGCTGTCCCACAGCCGGCGCGCCCGCTCCAGGCCCAGGGCCTTCTCCAGGGGCGGCATGTCGCAGGACCAACCCAGCAGTGCCTGGCCACCATTGCGCCCGGACGCCGCCCAGGCCACCCGACTGGCTTCCAGCAAGACCACGCGCTTGCCGGCCAGGGCCAGGCGCAGCGCGGTGTGCAGGCCGCTGAAGCCGGCGCCGACGATCAGCACGTCGGTGTCCAGAGGGCCTTGCAGGGTGGGGCGCAGGGGGATGGTCGTGGGGTAGGTCCGGGCGTAGTAGCTGGCGACGTGTTGGGCGGATTGCTTGAACATGCGGGCCTCGTGAAATTTATTGTTGTTTATTTCATGAAAAAATAGCAGATAAATTTCACAGCGCCAGTGGGGCCGGTGCAGCGGCAAAAGACTTAACGGCTCCTCGAAATAGCCCGATATGATTCGGCTCCGACTGCCATCCAGAAGGGAACCCCCTCATGCGCCGCCTGCCTTCCCTGACCGCCCTGCGCACCTTCGAGTGTGCCGCCCGCCACGGCCACTTCGGCCGCGCCGCCGCCGAGCTGTGCGTGACCGACAGCGCCGTCAGCCACCAGATCCGCCAACTGGAGGATCAACTGGGCGTCGCCCTGTTCGAGCGGGTGGGCCGCCAGGTGCGCCCCAGTGCCGAGGCCGAGCGTCTGCTGCACCACCTGCAGCAGGCCTTCGAGCTGATCGGCAAGGCCTGCGACGAGCTGCGCGATCCGGCTTCCCAGGCGGTGTTGCGGGTGGCGGTCACGGCGGAGCTGGCGCAGAAATGGCTGGTGGCCCGGCTGGCCGACTTCAGCAGCCGCTACCCGCACATCACCCTGCACCTGCACGAGCAGCCGATCGACGCCGGCGCCCCGGCGATGGAGGTCGATGTCGCCATCACCTACGGCACCAGCGCCCTGGACGCCAGCACCCACTTCGTCCGGCCCTTGCCGCTGCTGCAGTTCTTCCCGGTGTGCAGCCCGGGGCTGTTCAACCAGGGCGGGCTCAAGCGTCCGCGCGACCTGGTGCGCCACTGTCTGCTGCACGACGACCAGGATGGCCGCACCTGGACCACCTGGCTGGCCACCCACGCCGACGACGCCTTGCCCACCCGCCAGTTGTACTTCCCCCATGCGGCGCTGGCCCTGGAGGCGGCGGCGCTGGGGCAGGGCGTGGCCATGGGCGACAACCTGACCTGCCAGGCCGACCTGCAGAGCGGCCGCCTGGTGCGCCCGTTCAACGCCAGCGTGACGGCCCAGGGGCAGTACGCGCTGGTCTGCGAGCGCTTGCGCCTGGAGCGCGGCGCGGTGGCCGAATTCATCGAATGGTTCATCGAACAGATCGCCGAGCCCTGAATTCAATTCAACTATCGCTGAGTTTTCATCGTTGGAAGCCTGGCGCCCGGCGGCGTAGCGTGCAGTCATCACTCACCGATGACGAGGTTGACCCATGGCACGTTCGCTCACCACCACCCCGAAGGCCGATGGTTTCCGCCTGCCTGGCGAATTCGAGCGCAAGGCCGGTTGCTGGCTCGGCTGGCCGGAGCGCCCGGATGTCTGGCGCAACGGCGGCAAGCCGGCGCAGAAGGTCTGGGTCGAGATCGTCACGGCCATCGCCTCCAGCGAGCCGGTGACCGTCTGCGCCTCCGCTGCCCAGTACGCCAATGCCCGGCGCCTGCTGCCGGCCCATGTACGGGTGGTCGAGATGACCTGCAACGACACCTGGTTCCGCGACAGCGGCCCGTGCTTCGTGGTCAACGACGACAGCGGCGAGGTGCGCGGCGTGGACTTCGAGTTCAATGCCTACGGCGGGCTGGACGGTGGTCTCTACTACCCCTGGGACAAGGACGACCAGATCGCCCGCAAGATCCTCGAGATCGAGAACCTGGACCACTACCGCGCGCCGCTGATCGCTGAGCTGGGCGGTATCCAGAGCGATGGCCAGGGCAGCCTGCTGACCACCGAGCAGTGCCTGCTCAACCGCAACCGTAACGCGCACCTGGGCAAGGACGAGGTGACCCGCCGGCTACAGGACTACCTGGGCGCCGAACAGGTGATCTGGCTGCCGCGTGGCTGCAAGTTCGACGAGACCGACGGCCATGTCGATGACCTGGCTTGCTTCGTGCGCCCCGGCGAAGTGGTGCTGCAATGGACCGACGATCGCAACGACCCGCAGTGGGAGATCTACCAGCAAGCCTATGACATCCTGCGCAGCACCCGCGACAGCCGTGGCCGGGCCCTCAAGGTGCATAAGCTGCCGCAGCCGCAGGTGCTGGAATGGACGGCGGAGGAAGCCGCAGGCCTGGACCAGGTCGACGGTACCCACCTGCGCCAGGCGGGTACGCGCATCTGCGCCTCGTACATCAATTACTACGCGGGCAACTCGGCCATCGTCGTGCCGCTGTTCGGCGACCGCAACGACGCCGTGGCCCAGGCTACCCTGGCGGAACTGTTCCCTGACCATCGCATTCTCGGTATCGAGCACTCCCGGGAGATCCTGCTGGGCGGTGGCAACGTCGCCTGTATCACCATGCCGCAATACGCGGGAGGCCGCCGCCCATGAAACTGCGCAACCTGACCCTGGCGCTCGCCCTGGGCTGCACGGCGGCGGTGGCCCAGGCAGCCGACGCACAACAGCCGACCGTCAACCTGTACATCTGGGGCGAGTACCTTGCCCCGGACACCTTGGCCAACTTCGAGAAGCAGACGGGCATCCGCGTGGTCGCCGACCACTTCGACTCCCTGGAGACGGCCGAGACCAAGCTGCTGACCGGCCGTAGCGGCTACGACGTGGTGCTCAGCGCCGGCCAGCACCTGAGCCGGGCGATCGCCAGCGGTGCCCTGCAACCGCTGGACAAGAGCAAGGTGCCGCACCTGGCGGGTATCGGCGAGGAGTTCCGTCAGCACATGGCGGTGTTCGATCCGGGCAATCGCTATGCTGGCACCTATGCCTGGGGCACCACGGGGGTGGGCTTCCAGCAGGAGGCGGTGGCGGCACGCTTGCCGGATGCACCGCGTGACAGCTGGGCGATGCTGTTCGATCCGCAGGTGGCGGCGAAATTCGCCGATTGTGGGGTGAGCCTGCTCAACGACCCCAACGAGGTGTTCGCCGCGGCGATGCGCTACCTGGGGCTGGACATCAACCAGCAGCGCGTGGAGGATCTGCGGGCGGCCGAGGCGCACCTGCGCAAGATCCGCCCCTATATCCGTTATTTCGACAATGATCGCAACATCAACGACCTGGCCAACGGCGAGACGTGCGTGGCGATGTCGTGGAACGGCAACGTGGCCATCGCCCAGACGCAGGCGCAGCAGGCTGGCAAGGCCTTCAGCCTGGACTACCGCATTCCCAGCGAGGGAACGCTGATCTGGCTCGATGCGTTGGTGGTGCCCAAGGATGCGCCGCATCCCGAGGCGGCCTGGCAACTGGTCGATTACCTGATGCGGCCCGAGGTGATCGCGCCGATCACCGACACCATCCACTACGCCAATGCGATCACGGCTGCCGACGAGTTGGTGGACCCTGGGATCCGCAATGCGCCGGGGACCTACCCGCCGGCCGAGGTGCGGGCGCGGTTGTATACCAAGAACGACAATGGCAAGGCCTTCAACCGGGAGTTGACCCGGGCGTTCAGTCGGTTGAAGAGCGGGACCTAGGCTGAGGGAATGACCTGAACTGCCTGGGTGCCTGTACGGGCCCATTCGCGGGCAAGCCCGCTCCCACAGGGGCCTGCAAAACCGCATCACTTGTGATCGACGCGGCCCCAGGATTACCCAGGCCGGCGCATCTGTGGTTCAGGTCGCCGCCTTGCGCCGCCCTGACCTCGGTTTGCCGCTGACGGCCTTGGCCGAACTTCCCGCTGCCTTGCCCTTGCCAGCGCTCCTGCGCTTCTTCTTCCAGGGCGCCCCCTTGCCCCCGGCCGGTACCGCCGGGCCATTGATGGTCAGGCGCATGCCGGAGCAGCGCTGCACCAGCTTGCCCATCCACGCCGATTGCCGGGCGACGAATTCGTCCAGGCTCATCTCACCGCTCTGCACCATGTCCAGGGCTTGTTCCCAGATCGCCGTGGTGCCTGGGTCGGCGATGGCGCGGGGGACGGCGTCGATCAGGCTGAAGGCCGCCGGGGTAGCGCTCAGCGCCTTGCCGTTCTTGACCAGGTAACCGCGCTCGATCAGGCCCTGGATGATGCTGGCGCGGGTGGCCTCGGTGCCGATGCCGGTGGTTTCCTTGAGCTTCTGCTTGAGCAGTGGGTCGTCCACCAGTTTGGCGACGTTCTTCATCGCCTTGATCAGGTCGCCTTCGGTGAACGGCTTGGGGGGCTGGGTCCACAGGTCCTTGAGTTGCAGGCCGTGAACGGCGCAGTCCAGGCCTTCGTGCAGGGGTGGCAGCACCTGGGGCGGTGGCGCCTCGCGGCCTTTGGCGGGTGTCAGGGCCTCGGGCAGGGCGCGGCGCCAACCCGGCTCGACGATCTGCTTGCCCACCGCACGCAAGGCATGGCTGGCGCAGTCGAATTCGGCCTGGGTGCGGTCGTACTCGTGGTTGGGCAGGAACTGCGCCAGGTAGCGAGCACGGACCAGGGTATAGACGGCCCGGTACTTGGGTGGCAGGCGCGCAGGGTCGCTGGCGGCGGCGGTGGGGATGATGCCGTGGTGGGCGCTGACCTTGGCGTCGTTCCAGGCCCGCGAGCGGCGTTGTGGCTCGAGATGGGGCTGCAACGGGGCGAGGCTGGCGTCGGCGCGCTGCAGGGCGGCGAGGATCGCTGGCGCCTCGCCATGCTGGCTGAGCGGCAGGTAGCCGCAGTCGCTGCGCGGGTAGGTGATCAGCTTGTGGGTTTCGTACAGGGCCTGGGCGATGTCGAGGGTTTCCTGGGCACCGAGGCCAAGCTTCTTCGAACACACTTCCTGCAGGGTGCCCAGGTCGAAGGGCAGGGGGGCCGCTTCGCGCACGCGCTCGGTGGCCACCTTGAGCACCCGTGCGCTGCCGGCCGCGTCGATGTCGGCGGCCGCTTGCTGTGCCAGGGCCTGCTTGAGGCAGCGGCCCTGGTCGTCGCAGGCGTCCTCCGGGGCGCGCCATTGGGCGTTGAAGACACTGCCGGCGTGCTCCAACTGCACGTCGATGGCCCAGTAGGGGACTGGCACGAAGTCGGCGATGCTACGGTCGCGGTCCACCACCAGGCGCAGGGTCGGGGTCTGCACCCGTCCTACCGGCAGTACGCCCTGGTAGCCGGACTGGCGGCCGAGCAGGGTGAACAGGCGGCTCATGTTCATGCCGATCAGCCAGTCGGCGCGGGAGCGGCCCAGGGCCGAGTGGTACAGGTTGAAGGTCTGGTGGCCGGGCAGCAGGCGTGCCAGGGCCTTGCGGATCGAGGCGTCGTCCAGCGCCGACAGCCACAGGCGCTGGATCGGCCCACGGTAGCGGCAATGTTCGACCAGTTCGCGGGCGATCATCTCGCCTTCGCGGTCGGCGTCGGTGGCGATCACCAGCTCGCGGGCTTCGCCGAGCAGGCGCTTGACCGCCTTGAACTGGCTGGCGGTCTTGGGCTTGACCAGCATCTTCCACTGCTGCGGGATGATCGGCAGGTCGGCCAGGACCCAGCGCTTGTAGCGCTCGTCGTAGCGGTCCGGTGGTGCGGTCTCGAGCAGGTGGCCGATGCACCAGGTCACGCAGACATCGGTACCGTGCCAGCAGCCGTCGCCCTTGCGGGTGGCGCCGAGGACCTTGGCGATGTCCTTGGCCTGGGAGGGTTTTTCGCAGAGAAAGAGGCGCATGGCCGGAAACACTTCATGGTGACGATGGCGTCAGGATGCGCAAAACGAGGCGGGCAGGCAAGAATTATCTGTATGGGTGTACAGTGTTCTTGCAAGCGGGTTTTTCGAGGGGCGGGAAACTGGGGCCCTTGCAGGGGCCTGTAGGAGCAACTGTCTTGTGTGGGCTGTGCCGGCCCTATCGCCGGCAAGCCGGCTCCCACAGGTTCTCTGCTGGGCCCTGTGGGAGCACTTTGCGTCGCGATGGTCGGCAGGGCCGGCCCTGGGGGATCAGGCCAGTTCGCGGGAATCGCGCACCATGTCGACATGGGGAATGCCGGCCTCGAGGAATTCCTCGCTGACCACCCGGAACCCCAGGCGCTCGTAGAACGGTGTGGCATGCACCTGGGCACTGAGCATCTGCTGCTTGAGGTCGCGGTTCTGCGCCTCGACGATCACCGCGCGCATCAGTGCATCGCCCACCTTCAGGCCACGCCAGTCCTTGAGCACCGAGACCCGGCCGATGGTGCCGTCGGGCAGCAGGCGTGCGGTGCCGATCGGGTAGTCGCCCTCCAGGGCCAGGAAGTGCACGGCGCTCGGGTCTTCGGCGTCGAACTCCAGCTCCGGCGGCACGTGCTGCTCGGCGACGAACACCGCGCTGCGGATGCGGTGGATATCGGCGTTGTCTTTGTGCCAGTCGGCGAGGCGAACGCTGATCTTATTCATTGGCAAATCCCAGGCTTCCTTGTTTGACCAGCTGGCATACCAGCGTCAGGCCATCTTCGTCTTCCAGCCACTGTACAAGGTTTTCGATGTGCAGTGCGTCGGCGGCGCAGATCAGTTTCAGCAGCTCGCGCAGGTGGCCCGGGAGCAGGCGGCTCTGGCCGCTGGCGAACAGCAGCAGGTTGTCGTCGACTTCCGACCAGGCCAGGCGCGCGCTGGGGTTGCGGACCAGGATCGCGCCTTGTTCGAGGCTGTCGATCAGCTCTTCCTCGCTCAGTTCTTCGCCGGACACCAGCTCCGGGTAGCGCGGCTCGGTCATGAACTGGCCGAACCAGGTCAGCAGCAGACGTTCATCGCCCATGTGCTCGGCCAGCAGGGTCTTGAGGCGCTCGAGGGCATCGTGCTGGATCTGGTGCGGGTCGCTGGCAGGCTCTGCGTCTGCGTCGCTGTAGCGCTCTTCGTCCGGCAGGAACTGGCTGAGGAAGTCGGTGAAGTGGGTCAGCACTTCGGCCGCGCTCGGCGCGCGGAAGCCCACCGAGTAGGTCAGGCAGTCGTCTTCGGCCACGCCGTAGTGGGCCAGGCGCGGCGGTAGGTAGAGCATGTCGCCGGGTTCCAGGGTCCATTCGTCCTGCTGCTCGAAATCGGCGAGGATGCGCAGGTCGGCGTGGTCCAGCAGCGGGCTGTCGCTGTCGCACATCTGGCCGATCTTCCAGTTGCGCTTGCCGTGGCCCTGGAGCAGGAACACGTCGTAGTTGTCGAAGTGTGGGCCAACGCTGCCGCCGGGAGCGGCGAAGCTGATCATCACATCGTCGATACGCCAGCTGGGCAGGAAGCGGAAGTGCTCCAGCAGCTCGGCCACTTCCGGGACGAACTGGTCGACCGCCTGCACCAGCAGGGTCCAGTCACGCTCCGGCAGGGTGGCGAAGGTGTCCTCGGCGAACGGGCCGCGACGCAACTCCCAGGGGCGTTCGCCGTGCTCGAGCACCAGGCGCGACTCGACTTCTTCTTCCAGGGCCAGGCCGGCCAGCTCGTCGGGGTCGATCGGGCTTTGGAAGTCCGGGAAGGCCTGGCGCACCAGCAGGGGCTTCTTCTGCCAGTAGTCGCGCAGGAATTCGCGGGCCGTAAGGCCACCCAGCAGCTGCAGTGGAGTATCAGGATTCATGTTCAACCTATTGAAAAAACGTAATTTTCGTCCGGGAATAAAAACGCCCGGCCAGGCCGGGCGTCGAACGCGGAGGCTGGCTCAGATGCGCTTGGCCTGGGCCGCCGCGTTGCCGATGTAGGTGGCCGGGGTGAGCTGCTTGAGCTCGGCCTTGGCGTCGGTCGGCATGTCCAGGCCATCGATGAACGCCTGCAGGGCTTCGGGGCTGATGCCCTTGCCACGGGTCAGCTCCTTGAGCTTCTCGTAGGGATTCTCGATGTTGTAGCGGCGCATGACGGTCTGGATCGGCTCGGCCAGGACTTCCCAGCAGGCGTCCAGGTCTTCGGCGATGCGGGCGACGTTCACTTCCAGCTTGCCGATGCCCTTGAGGCTGGCCTCGTAGGCGATGACGCTGTGGGCGAAGCCCACGCCCAGGTTGCGCAGCACGGTGGAGTCGGTCAGGTCGCGCTGCCAGCGGGAGATCGGCAGCTTGCTGGCCAGGTGCTGGAACAGGGCGTTGGCAATCCCCAGGTTACCCTCGGAGTTCTCGAAGTCGATCGGGTTGACCTTGTGCGGCATGGTCGAGGAGCCGATCTCGCCAGCGACGGTCTTCTGCTTGAAGTAGCCCAGGGAGATGTAGCCCCAGACGTCGCGGTCGAAGTCGATGAGAATGGTGTTGAAGCGGGCGATGGCGTCGAACAGCTCGGCGATGTAGTCGTGCGGCTCGATCTGGGTGGTGTAGGGGTTGAACTGCAGGCCCAGCTCTTCCTCGATGAAGGCACGGGCGTTGGCTTCCCAGTCGATCTGCGAGTAGGCCGACAGGTGGGCGTTGTAGTTGCCTACGGCGCCGTTGATCTTGCCCAGCAGCGGCACGGCGGCGACCTGGGCGATCTGGCGCTCCAGGCGGTAGACCACGTTGGCCAGCTCCTTGCCCAGGGTGGTCGGCGAGGCCGGCTGGCCGTGGGTGCGCGAGAGCATCGGCACGTCGGCATGCTGATGGGCCAGGGTGCGGATGGCCTCGGCGATCTGGCGCATCAAGGGCAGCAGCACTTCGTCGCGACCGGCGCGCAGCATCAGGGCGTGGGACAGGTTGTTGATGTCCTCGCTGGTGCAGGCGAAGTGGATGAACTCGCTGACCTTGGCCAACTCGGGCAGTTGGGCGGCCTGCTCCTTGAGCAGGTACTCGATGGCCTTGACGTCATGGTTGGTGGTGCGCTCGATTTCCTTGACGCGCTCGGCGTGCTCGAGCTTGAAGTCGCTGGCCAGGGTGTCGAGCAGGGCGTTGGCCTCGGCCGAGAAGGCGGGCACTTCAGCGATCTGCGGGTGGGCGGCCAGGCGCTGGAGCCAGCGCACCTCGACCAGGGCGCGGAAACGGATCAGGCCGTATTCGCTGAAAATGGGGCGCAGGGCCTGGGTTTTGCCGGCGTAGCGGCCGTCTACAGGGGAAACCGCAGTGAGCGAGGAGAGCTGCATGGCGTGTTCTCGGACAGTCAGGCTTTTGAAGGGGCGCATATCATACATGAAAAAGGGCCGCAGCGAGCCTCGAGCTACGAGCGGCAAGAGAATGCGAACGCTACGCTGCTTCTACTTGCAGCTTGCGCTTACCCCCGCATCATGTCGTACAGCTCGTTGAGCAACTTGCGCCGGCTGAACACCAGTTGCCAGCGGTGCCCGCCCAGTTGGCGCCACAGGCGCGCGGCACGGATACCGGCGAGCAGCAGGGCGCGGATCTTCGACGCATTGCTGGCCTGCTGCAGGAAGCGCATGTCGCCATGCACCTGGATACGCTGGCGCAGGGTGCTCAGGGTGTCCTGGTACAAGGCTCCACTGGAAGCGATGACATTTTCGTGAACCAGGCCGAAATGGTCGGCCTGGGCCTGGATCTGCGGCAGGCGTTGGCCGATGGTGTCGAGCATGTCGCCGCGCTTGGCCAACTGGCGCTCCAGGCCCAGCATCGACAGGGCATAGCGCAGGGGTTCGCGCTGCAGGCTGCTGGGGTCGCGCTCCAGGGCGCCGACCAGGGCACGGTAGCCGTCGCGCAGGTTGAGGTCGTCGCCACCGAACACCTCCAGGGTGTCCTTGGGGTCGCGCACCAGCAGGCTGCCGAGCATGCAGCCGATGTCGGCCTCGCTGGCCTGGCCGGTACGGGCGATGCGGTCGACCAGCACCGCGGCCTGGAACACACCACCGAGGGCGACCAGTTGCTCTTGGGTACCATTCATGCGCGTGGGCTCCAGGGCTCGGCGGTTTCGATCACACCGCCACCCAGGCACACCTCGCCGTCGTAGAACACCACCGACTGGCCCGGGGTCACGGCCCGTTGCGGCTCGTCGAACACGGCCCGGTAGCCGCTCGCGGTGCGCTCGAGCACGCAGGCCTGGTCGCCCTGGCGGTAGCGCACCTTGGCGGCGAGGCGGCGCGGGGCGGACAGGTCGACCGGGTTGACCCAGTAGATCTCCGAGGCCAGCAGGGCGCGGGAGAACAACCAGGGGTGTTCGTTGCCCTGGCCGACGACCAGCACGTTGCGCGACAGGTCCTTCTCCAGCACGTACCACGGCTCGTCGCCGGCGTCCTTCATGCCGCCGATGCCCAGGCCCTGGCGCTGGCCGATGGTGTGGTACATCAGGCCGTGGTGGCGGCCGATCACTTCGCCTTCGGTGGTCTCGATGTTGCCGGGCTGGGCCGGCAGGTACTGCTTGAGGAAGTCGCTGAAGCGGCGCTCGCCGATGAAGCAGATGCCGGTGGAGTCCTTTTTCTTGGCCGTGGCCAGGCCGTGTTTCTCGGCGATGGCGCGTACCTCGGGCTTTTCCAGTTCGCCGACCGGGAACAGGGTGCGAGCGATTTCCTTGCCGCCGACGGCATGCAGGAAGTAGCTCTGGTCCTTGTTCGGGTCCAGGCCCTTGAGCAGTTCGGTGAGCTCGCCGGTGTCGCGGCGACGCACGTAGTGGCCGGTGGCGATCAGGTCGGCGCCGAGCGACAGGGCGTAGTCGAGGAAGGCCTTGAACTTGATCTCGCGGTTGCAGAGGATGTCTGGGTTCGGCGTGCGGCCGGCCTTGTATTCCGCGAGGAAGTGCTCGAACACGTTGTCCCAGTATTCGGCGGCGAAGTTGGCGGTGTGCAGCGTGATGCCGATGCGGTCGCACACGGCCTGGGCATCGGCCAGGTCTTCGCGGGCGGTGCAGTATTCGGTGCCATCGTCCTCTTCCCAGTTCTTCATGAACAGACCTTCCACCTGGTAGCCCTGCTCCATGAGCAGAAGGGCGGAGACGGAAGAGTCCACGCCGCCGGACATGCCGACGATGACGCGGGTCTTGGCGGGGTCTTTGAGTGCTGGGCTGGTCATGGCTACCGGTTGTATCTGGGAAAAAGGCCGATTCTATCAGGCCGGGCCTCGCGCGTCAGTCGCGCAGCAGGTCGAGGCTGTGCAAGGGGCCTGCCAGGTAGTCGTCGATGCAGCGCGGCACCAGTTCGCTGCGCCAGCGCGTGGGGTCGGCCAGCAGCTCGTCGCGGGTCAGCCAGACGGCGCGTACGATGTCGCTGTCCAGGGCCAGCTCCGGGCGTTGGCGCACGGGGCGGGCGGCGAAGCAGATGCGCTGGTAGGTCACGCCGTTGCTCGGCGCGGTGTACAGGTAGATGCCGACCACGCCGGTGAGCTCGACTTCCCAGGCGGTTTCCTCGAGGGTTTCGCGCAGGGCGGCCTGGGGCAGGGTCTCGTTGGCTTCCAGGTGCCCGGCGGGCTGGTTGAAGACGTGCTGGCCGGCCTTGAATTCCTCGACCATGAGGAAGCGGCCCTGGTCTTCGACGATGGTGGCGACGGTGATGTGGGGTTGCCAGGACATGCTCGGTTTCTTCCAAAGTGGCGAGCGTCGAGCTGCAAGCGGCAAGAAAAAGCGGATCGCAGGCTGCTCTCTCTTGCCGCTTGCAGCTCGAAACTCGAAGCTGAAAAAGCACAAACCCCGGTGCGTGGCCGGGGTTTGCGCTGTTACGTCAAGCGAACCTTACAGTGCGGCGATCGCGCTGTTGAAGGTCTGGCTCGGGCGCATCACCTTGCTGGTCAGCTCGGCATCCGGGGCGTAGTAGCCACCGATGTCGGCCGGCTTGCCCTGCACGGCGTTGAGCTCGGCGACGATGGTCGCCTCGTTCTCGGCCAGGGCCTTGGCCAGTGGGGCGAAGCGCGCCTGCAGGGCGGCATCGTCGCTCTGCGCGGCCAGGGCTTCGGCCCAGTACAGGGTCAGGTAGAAGTGGCTGCCGCGGTTGTCGATGTTGCCGACCTTGCGTGCTGGCGACTTGTTGCCGTCGAGGAACTTGCCGGTGGCCTGGTCCAGGGTGTTGGCCAGGACCTTGGCGCGTGGGTTGGCGTAGGCGTTGCCCAGGTGCTCCAGGGAAGCGGCCAGGGCCAGGAACTCGCCCAGCGAATCCCAGCGCAGGAAGTTCTCTTCGACCAGCTGCTGCACGTGCTTGGGCGCCGAACCGCCGGCACCGGTCTCGAACAGGCCGCCGCCATTCATCAGCGGAACGATCGACAGCATCTTGGCGCTGGTGCCCAGCTCCATGATCGGGAACAGGTCGGTCAGGTAGTCACGCAGTACGTTGCCGGTCACCGAGATGGTGTCCTTGCCTTCGCGGATGCGCGCCAGGGAGAACTTGATGGCCTCGACCGGTGCCAGGATACGGATGTCCAGGCCGCTGGTGTCGTGGTCCTTCAGGTACTTCTGGACCTTCTCGATCATCACGCCGTCGTGGGCGCGGGCAGGGTCCAGCCAGAACACCGCCGGGGTGTCGCTCAGGCGAGCGCGGTTGACGGCCAGCTTGACCCAGTCCTGGATCGGCGCGTCCTTGGTCTGGCACATGCGGAAGATATCGCCGGCCTCGACGTTCTGCTCCAGCAGCACCTGGCCCTTGCCGTCGACCACGCGCACGACGCCGTCGGCCTTGATCTGGAAGGTCTTGTCGTGGGAGCCGTATTCCTCGGCCTTCTGCGCCATCAGGCCGACGTTCGGCACGCTGCCCATGGTGGTCGGGTCGAAGGCGCCGTTGGCCTTGCAGTCCTCGATCACGGCCTGGTAGATGCCGGCGTAGCAACGGTCAGGGATGACTGCCTTGGTGTCCTGCAGTTCGCCCGCGGCGTTCCACATCTTGCCCGAGTCGCGGATCATGGCCGGCATCGAGGCGTCGACGATGACGTCGCTCGGCACGTGCAGGTTGGTGATGCCCTTGTCGGAGTTGACCATGGCCAGGGCCGGACGGACGGCGTACAGGGCCTGGACGTCGGCTTCGATCTCGGCCTGCTTGTCGGCTGGCAGGTCCTTGATGCGGGCGTACAGGTCGCCGATGCCGTTGTTGGCGTTGAAGCCTACCTCGGCCAGGGCGGCGGCGTGCTTGGCCAGCACGTCGTTGTAGAACTCCTCGACGATGACGCCGAACATGATCGGGTCGGAGACCTTCATCATGGTCGCCTTCAGGTGGACCGACAGCAGCACGCCGGAGGCCTTGGCGTCGGCGATCTGCTCGGCGATGAAGGCTTTCAGGGCCTTGCGGCTCATGACGGCGCAGTCGATGACTTCGGCGGCCTTGACCGGGGTCTTTTCCTTCAGGACAGTGGTGGCGCCGTCCTTGCCGACCAGCTCGATGCGCAGGCTGTCATCGGCCTCGATCAGCGCGGCCTTTTCGCTGCCGTAGAAGTCGCCCTGGCTCATGTGCGCCACGTGGGACTTGGAGTCGGCGGCCCAGGCGCCCATCTTGTGCGGGTGCTTGCGGGCGTAGTTCTTGACCGACAGCGGGGCGCGGCGGTCGGAGTTGCCTTCACGCAGGACCGGGTTCACGGCGCTGCCCTTGATGCGGTCGTAGCGCGCGCGGGCTTCCTTCTCGGCCTCGGTGGCCGGCTCGTCGGCGTAGTCGGGGATGTTGTAGCCCTTGCCCTGCAGTTCCTTGATCGCGGCCTTGAGCTGCGGTACCGAGGCGCTGATGTTCGGCAGCTTGATGATGTTGGCTTGCGGGGTGGTGGCCAGCTGGCCCAGTTCCGCCAGGTGATCGCCTACCTGCTTCTCGGCACCGAGCTGCTCGGGGAACGCGGCGAGGATACGGCCAGCGAGGGAGATATCGCGGGTTTCGACGGCGATGTCAGCGCAAGCGGTGAAGGCTTCGATGATTGGCAGCAGTGAGTAGGTGGCGAGGGCGGGAGCTTCGTCGGTGAAGGTGTAGATGATCTTGGAACGGGTGGGCATATGCGGGTTAACTCTCTGTTTTGCTGAGCGTGCTCGAAGTCTCGAGGTGCGCAGGGTAGGCGCTTCGCCCTGGCGGCGCCATGGGCAATTGGTCGAGAGGCTACGAGCGGTGATGGTGGATGCATCAGTCGAGCGTCAAACGGCTGGGTCGCGGTAACGGCCCAGGCTTTTTGGCCGTTGATGGCCGAGGGCGAGCCGCGTTTTTCCAAGGGTTCGCCCCAATGACCCTGCGGTCAGCGCCGGAGTATACCAAACCCTTCGGCCTAATCAGCAAGGCGAAGTGATATCGATTCACTTATAAGACCAAAGGCGTAGGAGCAATGTGGCGTGATGCCGCAGGCTCGAGGGGCTGCAAGCTTCAAGCTGCAAGCGGCAAGAAAAAGCGGCTATGCGGTGTGGCTGAGCTTGCGGTCGGCGCGGTTTTGGAGGCGTGCTCGTCATTGAATCCAGCGCCGATCAGCTTGCCGCTTGCAGCTTGAAGCTTGCAGCCCGGAAAAGCTGGTTTAGGCTCAATGGATCGCAGGATGTCCAATCACACTTGGCAAGCGGAGTAGTGCAGCATGGGATACCAGAAAATCAAGGTTCCGGCAGAAGGCACCAAGATCACCGTCAATGCAGACCATTCGCTCAACGTTCCAGACAACCCCATCATTCCCTACATCGAGGGCGACGGCATTGGCATCGATGTCACGCCGGTGATGATCAAGGTGGTGGATGCCGCCGTGCAGAAGGCCTACGGCGGCAAGCGCAAGATCGCCTGGATGGAGGTGTATGCCGGCGAAAAAGCCACCCAGGTCTATGACCAGGACACCTGGCTGCCCCAGGAAACCCTCGACGCGGTGCGCGAGTACGTGGTGTCGATCAAGGGGCCGCTGACCACCCCGGTGGGCGGCGGCATTCGCTCGCTCAACGTGGCCCTGCGCCAGCAACTGGACTTGTATGTCTGCCTGCGTCCGGTGCTGTGGTTCCAGGGCGTGCCCAGCCCAGTGAAGAAGCCTGGCGACGTCGACATGGTGATCTTCCGCGAGAACTCCGAGGACATCTATGCCGGCATCGAGTGGAAGGCCGGCTCGCCCGAGGCGAACAAGGTGATCAAGTTCCTCAAGGAGGAAATGGGCGTCACCAAGATCCGCTTCGACCAGAACTGCGGCATCGGCGTCAAGCCAGTCTCCGAGGAGGGCACCAAGCGCCTGGTGCGCAAGGCGTTGCAGTACGCCGTGGACAACGACCGCGAGTCGGTGACCCTGGTGCACAAGGGCAATATCATGAAGTTCACCGAAGGCGCCTTCAAGGACTGGGGCTACGAGGTGGCGCGCGACGAGTTCAAGGCCGAGTTGCTCGATGGCGGCCCCTGGATGACGTTCAAGAACCCCAGGACTGGCCGCGATATCGTGGTCAAGGACGCCATCGCCGATGCCATGCTCCAGCAGATCCTGCTGCGCCCGGCCGAGTATGACGTGATCGCCACCCTCAACCTCAACGGCGACTACCTCTCCGACGCCCTGGCGGCGGAGGTGGGCGGCATCGGCATCGCGCCGGGGGCCAACCTGTCCGACACCGTGGCCATGTTCGAGGCGACCCATGGCACCGCGCCCAAGTACGCCGGGCAGGACAAGGTCAACCCAGGCTCGGTGATCCTCTCGGCGGAGATGATGTTGCGGCACATGGGCTGGACCGAGGCGGCCGACCTGATCATCAAGGGAACCAATGGCGCCATCGCGGCCAAGACCGTTACCTATGACTTCGAACGCCTGATGGACGGGGCCACGCTGGTCGGCAGCTCGGGCTTCGGTGACGAGATGATCAAGCACATGTGAAGGCGCGGGTCGTTGGGGCTGCGTTGCAGCCCTTTCGCGACACAAGGCCGCTCCCACAGGGGCGCCCCTAAAAACACTGGGTCAGGTTTCGTTCTAATTTAGGCAACAAATGAAAACCGGCCAGCCCTGCGAGGGCTGGCCGGTTCCCGATGTGCCTGCAGAAGGCTGTGTGGATCAGGCCTGGACGGTATTCGCCACAGGCTGGGCTTCGGCCTTCGCGGCCGTGGCGCCGGCACCGCAGATATTCACCGCGTGCAGGCCCTTGGGGCCCTGGACGATATCGAAGGTCACGGGCTGGCCGGCCTTGAGCGTCTTGTAGCCGTCCATCTGGATATGCGAATAGTGGGCGAACAGGTCTTCGCTCTTGCCCTCCTCATTGACGAATCCATAGCCCTTGGCATTGTTGAACCACTTGACTTTACCGCTCGCCATCCTCATGTCCCTCTGCAAAGGACTCCATCACTGGAGTATCATCCACGTCATCCGCATACGAACCATGCGAAAAAATCTGGTTGACTGCGCGGATCTTTATCGACCACGGTGGGTTCTTATTGGTTGTAACACCGTTTTGCCGATAGTCAAGGTCAGACGGCGCCCGCGCCGGGCGCGGCCTTCGCGGTCAACCCACTACCTTAACCTGTCGATATGATGAAATTCTTTCCATGCATCCACTCAGCCAGATTCGACTAACATTCAATCAGGATCGCCCGCAATCTAACGAGGACGACGGCTCCGGTCTGGCGGTACAGGAAGCCAAGCCGATCCTGCAGGCGCCACCGATGTACAAGGTGGTTTTGTTCAACGATGACTACACACCGATGGATTTCGTCGTCGAAGTGCTCGAGACGTTCTTCAATCTGAACCGCGAGCTGGCGACCAAGATCATGCTGACCGTCCATACCGAAGGGCGGGCAGTGTGCGGATTGTTTACCCGCGACATCGCCGAGACCAAGGCCATGCAGGTCAACCAATACGCCAGGGAAAGCCAGCATCCGCTACTCTGTGAAATCGAGAAGGACGGTTAATCGCCGACCACTTGGGTATGAGGTGAAGCTATGTTAAACCGCGAGCTCGAAGTCACCCTCAATCTGGCCTTCAAGGAGGCCCGTTCGAAGCGTCATGAATTCATGACCGTCGAGCATCTGCTGCTGGCACTCCTTGACAACGAGGCCGCCGCGACCGTTCTGCGCGCCTGTGGCGCCAATCTCGACAAGCTCAAGCACGACCTGCAGGAGTTCATCGACTCCACCACGCCGCTGATCCCCGTGCATGACGAGGACCGCGAGACCCAACCGACCCTGGGCTTCCAGCGTGTACTGCAGCGTGCCGTGTTCCATGTGCAGAGTTCCGGCAAGCGCGAAGTCACTGGCGCCAACGTGCTGGTGGCGATCTTCAGCGAACAGGAAAGCCAGGCCGTGTTCCTGCTCAAGCAGCAGAGCGTGGCCCGCATCGACGTGGTCAACTACATCGCCCATGGCATCTCCAAGGTGCCGGGCCATGGGCCGCACAGCGAAGGCGACCAGGACATGCAGGACGAGGAGGGCGGCGAGGCCGCGTCCTCGGGCAATCCGCTGGACGCCTATGCCAGCAACCTGAACGAACTGGCCCGTCTGGGCCGCATCGACCCACTGGTGGGGCGCGAGCAGGAAGTCGAGCGGGTCGCCCAGATCCTCGCCCGCCGGCGCAAGAACAACCCGCTGCTGGTCGGCGAGGCCGGCGTGGGCAAGACCGCCATCGCCGAAGGCCTGGCCAAGCGCATCGTCGATGGCCAGGTCCCGGACCTGCTGGCCCAGAGCGTGGTGTACTCCCTCGACCTGGGTGCCCTGCTGGCTGGCACCAAGTACCGGGGCGATTTCGAAAAGCGCTTCAAGGCTTTGCTTGGCGAACTGCGCAAGCGCCCGCAGGCGATCCTGTTCATCGACGAAATCCACACCATCATCGGTGCCGGCGCGGCGTCGGGAGGGGTGATGGATGCGTCCAACCTGCTCAAGCCGTTGCTGTCGTCCGGTGACATCCGCTGCATCGGTTCGACCACCTTCCAGGAGTTCCGTGGCATCTTCGAGAAGGACCGTGCCTTGGCGCGGCGTTTCCAGAAGGTCGACGTCACCGAGCCGTCGGTGGAAGACACCGTGGGTATCCTGCGTGGCCTGAAAGGCCGCTTCGAGACCCACCACAACATCGAGTACAGCGATGAGGCCCTGCGTGCCGCGGCGGAACTGGCCGCACGCTACATCAATGACCGGCACATGCCGGACAAGGCCATCGACGTGATCGACGAGGCCGGCGCCTATCAGCGCCTGCAGCCGGAGGACAGCCGCGTCAAGCGCATCGACGTGCCGCAGGTCGAGGACATCGTCGCCAAGATCGCGCGGATTCCACCGAAGCATGTCACCAGCTCCGACAAGGAGCTGCTGCGCAACCTCGAGCGTGACCTCAAGCTCACGGTGTTCGGCCAGGACGCGGCGATCGACTCGCTGGCCACGGCGATCAAGCTCTCGCGTGCCGGGCTCAAGGCGCCCGACAAGCCGGTCGGTTCGTTCCTCTTCGCCGGCCCTACCGGCGTGGGCAAGACCGAGGTGGCGCGCCAGTTGGCCAAGGCCCTGGGTGTCGAGCTGGTGCGCTTCGACATGTCCGAGTACATGGAGCGGCATACCGTGTCGCGCCTGATCGGTGCGCCGCCCGGCTACGTCGGGTTCGACCAGGGCGGTCTGCTGACCGAGGCGATCACCAAGCAGCCGCATTGCGTGCTGTTGCTCGACGAGATCGAGAAGGCCCACCCGGAAGTCTTCAACCTGCTGCTGCAGGTGATGGACCACGGCACCCTGACTGACAACAACGGGCGCAAGGCGGATTTTCGCAACGTGATCCTGATCATGACCACCAACGCCGGCGCCGAGACCGCCGCGCGGGCCTCGATCGGCTTCACCCAGCAGGACCATACCTCCGACGCCATGGAAGTCATCCGCAAGAGCTTCACGCCGGAGTTCCGCAACCGCCTGGACACCATCATCCAGTTCGGCCGCCTGAGCCACGAGACGATCAAGAGCATCGTCGACAAGTTCCTCATCGAACTGCAGGCGCAGCTGGAAGACAAGCGTGTACTGCTGGAAGTCAGCGACGATGCCCGCGGCTGGCTGGCGACCACCGGTTACGACGTGCAGATGGGCGCGCGGCCGATGGCACGGCTCATCCAGGACAAGATCAAGCGGCCGCTGGCCGAGGAGATCCTGTTCGGCGAGCTGGCCGAGCACGGCGGGGTGGTGCACATCGACCTGCGCGATGGCGAGCTGGTGTTCGACTTCGAGACCACGGCCGAGGTGGCGTGACCGTAGGAACGGGGCCGCTTTGCGGCCCCGGTTTCTCGTAATCCATGAAAAAGCCCGGCACATGGCCGGGCTTTTCATTGGCTTGAGCTTAGCGCGCGCGGTAGGTGATGCGGCCCTTGCTCAGGTCGTACGGCGTCAGTTCGACGCGGACCTTGTCGCCAGTGAGAATGCGGATGTAGTTCTTGCGCATCTTGCCGGAGATGTGCGCGGTTACGACGTGCCCGTTTTCCAACTCCACGCGGAACATGGTGTTGGGCAGGGTGTCGACGACAGTACCTTCCATTTCGAAGCTGTCTTCTTTCGACATGCAGTAAAGCCCTCGGTATCCAGTGACGGCCCGACGCACCACTGCATCGGGCAAAAAAAGTGGCGTGGATTATGCCCGAAAACTGTGTTTCAAGCCAATGCTTTCAATTGAGGGTGACCCAGCGCTGGTTGATCAGCAGTTCGATGGGGCGGTACTGGGTCTTGTAGTTCATTTTCTTGCAGTTCTTGATCCAGTAGCCGAGGTAGACCGCGTCGAGGTTCTGCCGCAGCGCCTCGGTGATCTGCCAGAGTATGGCGTAGCGGCCCAGGCTGCGGCGCTCTTCCTCGGGCTCGTAGAAGGTGTAGACCGCCGACAGGCCGTTGGGCAGCAGGTCGCACACCGCCACTGCCATCAGCCTGCCTTCCAGGCGGAACTCGTAGAACCAGCAGAACGGCAGGTCGCGCACCAGGAAGGTGGAGAACTGGTCGCGGCTTGGCGGGTACATGTCACCGTCGGCATGGCGCTGCTCGATATAGCGCCGGTACAGGTCGAAATACTCTTCCTTGAACGCCGGGCGTGCGGCGCTGACGGTGAGGTCGGCGTTGCGCTTGAGGATGCGCCGTTGCTGGCGGTTGGGGATGAAGCGCGCGGCCGGGATGCGCGCTGGCACGCAGGCATTGCAGTGCTGGCAATGGGGGCGATACAGGTGGTCGCCACTGCGGCGAAAGCCCATTTCCGACAGGTCGGCGTACACATGCACGTCCATCGGTTGGCTGGGATCGAGGAACAGGGTAGTGGCCTGCTCGTCCGGGAGGTAGCTGCAGGAGTGGGGCTGAGTGGCATAGAACTTCAACCGCGCCAACTCTGTCATGATCGACCCCTCGGCAAGACTTTGCCTTAAGTGTAAGCCAGCTGGCAGAACTCGCCTAGCGCACCCAGGTGGCGCCGCTGGGTTGGTCCAGGTAGCGCGCCAGGTGGTCGGCGAAGCTGGCGCGGCTGATGGCGCGGGCGCCGAGGCTGTGCAGGTGGTTGGTCGGCATCTGGCAGTCGATCAGCACGAAGCCGGCCTGCCGCAGGTGCTCGACCAGCGTCGCGAAGCCCACCTTGGAGGCATTGTCGGCGCGGCTGAACATCGATTCGCCGAAGAATAGCCGGCCCATGGCCAGGCCATACAGGCCGCCGACCAGCTCGCCCTCCTGGCGTACCTCCACCGAGTGGGCGATGCCGCGCCGATGCAGCTCGCAATAGGCGGCGCGCATGTTGTCGGTGATCCAGGTGCCGTCGGCATAGTCGCGGGGGGCGGCGCAGGCGGCGATCACCGCCGGGAAGTCGGTGTCGAAGGTGACCTGGTAGCGGCCTTGGCGCATCAGCTTGGCCAGTGAGCGAGACACGTGCAGCTCGTCCGGGAACAGCACGGTGCGTGGGTCGGGTGACCACCAGAGGATCGGTTGGCCGTCCTGGTACCAGGGGAAGCAACCATGGCGATAGGCCTGCACCAATCGCTCCGGGCTCAGGTCGCCGCCGGCGGCGAGCAGGCCGTTGGGCTCGTGCAGGGCTTTTTCCAGGGGCGGGAAGGTGAGCGAGTCACGGGTCAACCAGGTGAGCATTGTCTTTCGGCGGTGGGGGAGGGGAGGGTGAAGAGCATGGCGCGGCGGTGGTTGCAGGTCAATGCATGGCCTTGTAAGAGCGTGTGGCAGGGGGGCGGCACCGATTGACGCTTGCTCATGCATGCAATGGAAGATTTCCTACACAATCGCCCGCCATCCGGCACCAACCCGGACATTTGCTGTCATACCTGTGCAAAAACACAGCATAAGCCTTTGTCACGAAAGAAAATGCGTGCTCAAATTGCAGGCATAGGAAATTGGCCCCCATTCACGCCCCGTATGGCGTGCCGCCATGGCGGCTGGCGGGCAGTAATGTTAAAAGTAGTGGTTCGTCGACCGGTCACCGGGTCGATCACTACTGGACGCGCAGCAAGCGCAGGAATAGACGCGTTTTGAAGAAATCCACCGCAACCCCGACCCCCTTGCCCGTGCCCCTGTGGCGGCAGCAGCTGCATTACCGCCTCAAGGAAGGCGCACTGATCGCCGTCGGCGCCCTGTGCCTGTACCTGTGGATGGCACTGCTGACCTACGACACGGCGGATCCGGGCTTCAGCCACACCAGCAACGTCGAGCAGGTGCAGAACGCCGCCGGCCGTGCCGGTGCCTACTTCGCCGATATCCTGTTCATGGTGCTGGGGTATTTCGCCTACATCTTCCCGCTGCTGCTGGCGATCAAGACCTGGCAGATCTTCCGCGAACGCCACCAGCCCTGGCAGTGGAGCGGCTGGCTGTTCTCCTGGCGGCTGATCGGCCTGGTGTTCCTGGTGCTGTCGGGCGCGGCGCTGGCGCATATCCATTTCCATCCGCCTGCAAGCTTGCCGTTCTCCGCCGGTGGCGCGCTGGGCGAAAGCCTGGGCGACCTGGCGCGCAACCTGCTCAACGTGCAGGGCAGCACGCTGATGTTCATCGCCCTGTTCCTGTTCGGCCTGACCGTCTTCACCGACCTGTCCTGGTTCAAGGTGATGGACATCACCGGCAAGATCACCCTCGACCTGTTCGAACTGGTGCAGAGCGCGGCCAATCGCTGGTGGGCGGCGCGCAACGAGCGCAAGCGCCTGGTGGCGCAACTGCGCGAGGTGGACGAGCAGATCGACGAAGTGGTCGCCCCGGTGGTGGCCGACAAGCGCGAGCAGGTCAAGGCCCGCGAGCGCATCATCGAGCGTGACCAAGCCCTGAACAAGCACGTGACCCAGCGTGAGCAGCAGCCGGCGCCGGTGATCATGCCGGCCCCGGCCAAGGCGCCGGAGCCGAGCAAGCGGGTGATGAAGGAAAAACAGGCGCCGCTGTTCGTCGACAGCGCCGTGGAAGGCACCCTGCCGTCGATTTCCATCCTCGACCCGGCCGAGCAGAAGAAGATCGAGTACTCGCCCGAGTCGCTGGCCGGCGTCGGCCACCTGCTGGAAATCAAGCTCAAGGAATTCGGCGTCGAAGTCTCGGTGGACTCGATCCACCCAGGCCCGGTGATCACCCGCTACGAGATCCAGCCGGCGGCCGGGGTCAAGGTCAGTCGCATCGCCAACCTGGCCAAGGACCTGGCGCGCTCCCTGGCGGTGACCAGTGTGCGCGTGGTCGAGGTGATCCCTGGCAAGACCACCGTGGGTATCGAGATCCCCAACGAGAACCGCCAGATCGTGCGCTTCTCCGAGGTGCTGTCGTCGTCCCAGTACGACGAGGCCAAGTCGCCGGTCACCCTGGCACTGGGCCATGACATCGGTGGCAAGCCGGTCATCACCGACCTGGCCAAGATGCCCCACCTGCTGGTGGCCGGTACCACCGGTTCCGGTAAGTCGGTGGGGGTCAACGCCATGATCCTGTCGATCCTGTTCAAGTCCAGCCCGGAAGACGCGCGCCTGATCATGATCGACCCGAAGATGCTCGAGCTGTCGATCTACGAGGGCATCCCGCACCTGCTCTGCCCGGTGGTCACCGACATGAAGGACGCCGCCAACGCCTTGCGTTGGAGCGTGGCCGAGATGGAGCGGCGCTACAAGCTGATGGCGGCGATGGGTGTGCGCAACCTGGCTGGTTTCAACCGCAAGATCAAGGACGCCCAGGAGGCCGGCGAGTCGATCCCCGACCCGCTGTACCGCCGCGAGAGCATGGACGACGAGCCGCCGGCACTGAAGACCCTGCCGACCATCGTCGTGGTGGTCGACGAATTCGCCGACATGATGATGATCGTCGGCAAGAAGGTCGAAGAGCTGATCGCCCGTATCGCCCAGAAGGCGCGGGCCGCCGGTATCCACCTGATCCTCGCCACCCAGCGTCCGTCGGTGGATGTGATCACCGGCCTGATCAAGGCCAACATCCCGACCCGCATGGCCTTCCAGGTGTCGAGCAAGATCGACTCGCGGACCATCATCGATCAAGGCGGCGCCGAGCAGTTGCTCGGCCACGGTGACATGCTCTACATGCCGCCGGGCACCAGCCTGCCGATCCGCGTGCATGGCGCCTTCGTCTCCGACGACGAGGTGCACCGCGTGGTGGAGGCCTGGAAACTGCGTGGCGCACCGGACTACAACGACGACATCCTCAACGGTGTCGAGGAGGCCGGCAGCGGCTTCGACGGTGGTGGTGGCGGTGGTGGCGATGGCGACGATCCGGAAGCCGATGCCCTGTACGACGAAGCGGTGCAGTTCGTCCTGGAAAGCCGTCGGGCATCCATTTCCGCGGTGCAGCGCAAGCTGAAGATCGGCTACAACCGCGCTGCGCGGATGATCGAGGCCATGGAGATGGCTGGCGTGGTCACCCCCATGAACAGCAACGGCTCGCGGGAAGTGATTGCCCCGGGCGGCCCACGCGATTGATGATCACCTTGCCGGGCGCCGAAGGCGGCGCCCGGCCCATTCACTGTTCGACGAGGATTCCCATGCGCGCGATTCGCATGCTGTTGGTTTCTGCCCTGGCCCTGGGCGCCGTGTCGGCCCATGCCGACGAGAAGGACGTGGCGCGCCTGACCCAATTGCTGGAAAAGTCGCAGACCATCACTGCCCGTTTCTCCCAGCTGACCCTGGATGCCAGTGGCACCAGCCTGCAGGAGACCAGCGGCGAGATGGCGGTCAAGCGCCCAGGCCTGTTCTACTGGCACACCGATGCGCCCCAGGAACAGGTGGTGGTGTCCGATGGCCAGAAGGTCACCCTGTGGGACCCGGACCTGGAGCAGGCCACCGTCAAGAAGCTCGACGAGCGCCTGAACCAGACCCCGGCGCTGCTGCTGTCCGGTGACGTGTCGAAGATCAGCCAGAGCTTCGACATCACCTCCAAGGAGCAGGGCGAGGTCCTGGACTTCACCCTCAAGCCCAAGACCCGGGACACCCTGTTCGACTCGCTGCGGGTGTCGTTCCGCCGTGGGCTGATCAACGACATGCAACTGATCGACAGCGTCGGGCAGCGCACCAATATCCTGTTCAACGGGGTCAAGGCCAACGAGGCGGTCCCGGCGAGCAAGTTCCAGTTCAAGATCCCGGAAGGCGCCGACGTCATCCAGGAGTAACGAGAGCGCATCATGGACCTGTTTCGAAGCGAACCTGTCGCCCAGCCCCTGGCCGCC
Organism: Pseudomonas sp. I2; assembly: GCF_040984075.1. Classification (NCBI taxonomy): domain Bacteria; kingdom Pseudomonadati; phylum Pseudomonadota; class Gammaproteobacteria; order Pseudomonadales; family Pseudomonadaceae; genus Pseudomonas; species Pseudomonas sp. I2. The sequence continues at coordinate 52,630 of NZ_JBCGFQ010000016.1, read as the reverse complement.
CGCCTGCGTCCGTCCAACCTGGACGAGTACGTCGGCCAGGAGCACCTGCTGGCACGCGGCAAGCCGCTGCGCGAGGCGCTGGAGCAGGGCGCGCTGCATTCGATGATCTTCTGGGGGCCACCCGGGGTCGGCAAGACCACCCTGGCGCGGCTGCTGGCGCAGTTCTGCGATGCGCATTTCGAGACCGTCTCGGCGGTGCTGGCCGGGGTCAAGGAGATCCGCCAGGCGGTCGAGGTGGCCAAGCAGCAGGCTGGCCAGTACGGCCGTCGGACCATCCTGTTCGTCGACGAGGTGCACCGCTTCAACAAGTCCCAGCAGGATGCCTTCCTGCCCTATGTGGAAGACGGCACGCTGATCTTCATCGGCGCCACCACCGAGAACCCCTCGTTCGAGCTGAACAACGCGCTGCTGTCGCGGGCCCGGGTCTATGTGCTCAAGAGCCTGGACGAAGCCGCCCTGCGCAAGCTGGTCAACCGCGCCCTGACCGAGGAGCGCGGCCTGGGCGAGCGTCGGCTGCAGGTCGGCGACGAAGCCTTTCAGATGCTCATGGCCGCCGCCGACGGCGATGGTCGGCGCATGCTCAACCTGCTGGAGAACGCCTCGGACCTGGCCGAGGACGGTGGCGAGATCGGCGTCGACCTGCTGCAGAGCCTGCTCGGTGACAGCCGCCGCCGCTTCGACAAGGGCGGCGAGGCCTTCTACGATCAGATCTCGGCGCTGCACAAGTCGGTGCGCGGCTCCAACCCGGACGCCGCCCTGTACTGGTATGCGCGCATGCTCGATGGGGGCTGCGACCCACTGTACATCGCCCGCCGCGTGGTACGCATGGCCAGCGAGGATATCGGCAACGCCGACCCCCGTGCCCTGAGCCTGTGCCTGGCGGCCTGGGACGTGCAGGAGCGCCTGGGCAGCCCGGAAGGCGAACTGGCGGTGGCCCAGGCCATCACCTACATCGCCTGTGCGCCGAAGAGCAACGCGGTGTACATGGGCTTCAAGGCGGCCATGCGCGAGGCGGCCGAGCACGGCTCGCTGGAGGTGCCGCTGCACCTGCGCAATGCCCCGACCAAGTTGATGAAGCAACTGGGCTACGGCGAGGAGTACCGCTACGCCCACGACGAGCCCGATGCCTACGCCGCCGGCGAGGACTACTTCCCCGAGCAGCTCGAGCCGCGCCAGTACTACCAACCGGTACCCCGGGGCCTGGAACTGAAGATCGGCGAAAAGCTGCGCCACCTGGCCGAGCTCGACCGCAACAGCCCCCGCCAACGGAGAAAACCGTGATCGTACTCATCGCCGCCGTCAGCGCGGGCGGCGTCGCCGGCACGCTGCTGCGCTTCGCCACCGCCAACTGGGTCGCTGCCCACTGGCCACGACACTTCTATGCCGGTACGCTGGCGGTCAATCTGGTCGGCTGCCTGCTGATCGGCCTGCTCTACGGCCTGTTCCTGCACAAGCCGCTGGCGCCGGTCGAGCTGCGCGCAGGGCTGATCGTGGGCTTCCTCGGTGGCCTGACGACCTTTTCCTCCTTTTCGCTGGATACCGTGCGCCTGATGGAAAGCGGGCAAGTACCGCTGGCCCTGGGCTATACCGGTATCAGCGTAGTGGGCGGGCTGCTGGCCACCTGGGCCGGCCTGTCCCTGACCAAATTCTGAACCAACACACAACGAGAGAACGATATGCTCGATTCCAAACTGTTACGCGGCCAACTTCAGGAAGTGGCGGACCGCCTGGCCTCCCGTGGCTTCAGCCTGGATGTCGCGCGCATCGAATCCCTGGAAGAGCGCCGCAAGGCGGTGCAGACCCGCACCGAGCAGCTGCAGGCCGAGCGTAACGCCCGTTCCAAGTCCATCGGCCAGGCCAAGGCCAAGGGCGAGGACATCGCCCCGCTGATGGCCGATGTCGAGCGCATGGCCAACGAGCTGGCCGCCGGCAAGGTCGAGCTGGACGGCATTCAGGCCGAGCTGGACGCCATCGTCCTGACCATCCCCAACCTGCCGGACGCCAGCGTACCGGTCGGCGCGGACGAGGATGCCAACGTCGAGGTGCGCCGCTGGGGCACGCCGCGTGCGTTCGATTTCGAGATCAAGGACCACGTGGCCCTGGGCGAGATCAGCGGCGGCCTGGACTTCGAGACCGCAGCCAAGCTTTCCGGCGCCCGCTTTGCCCTGCTGCGCGGCCCGATAGCCCGCCTGCACCGCGCCCTGGCCCAGTTCATGATCGACCTGCACACCCGCGAGCACGGCTACGAGGAAGCCTACACCCCGTACCTGGTGCAGGCGCCGGCCCTGCAGGGCACCGGCCAGTTGCCGAAGTTCGAGGAAGACCTGTTCAAGATCGCCCGTGAAGGCGAGGCCGATTTCTACCTGATCCCGACCGCCGAGGTGTCGCTGACCAACATCGTCGCCGGCGAGATCCTCGATGCCAAGCAACTGCCGGTCAAGTTCGTCGCCCATACCCCGTGCTTCCGCAGCGAGGCCGGTGCCTCGGGCCGCGATACCCGTGGCATGATCCGCCAGCACCAGTTCGACAAGGTCGAGATGGTGCAGATCGTCGAGCCGTCCAAGTCGATGGAAGCCCTGGAGGGCCTGACTGCCAACGCCGAGCGCGTGCTGCAGGCCCTGGAGCTGCCGTACCGCGTACTGGCCCTGTGCACCGGCGACATGGGCTTCAGTGCGGTGAAGACCTACGACCTGGAAGTCTGGGTGCCGAGCCAGGACAAGTACCGCGAGATCAGCTCCTGCTCCAACTGTGGTGACTTCCAGGCGCGGCGCATGCAGGCGCGCTGGCGCAACCCGGAAACCGGCAAGCCGGAACTGGTGCACACCCTCAACGGCTCCGGCCTGGCCGTGGGCCGCACCCTGGTGGCGGTGCTGGAGAACTACCAGCAGGCCGACGGTTCGATCCGTGTGCCGGAAGTGCTCAAGCCGTACATGGGTGGTATCGAGGTCATCGGCTAAATGGATTTCCTGCCGCTGTTCCACAAGCTGCAGGGCGGCCGCGTGCTGGTCGTCGGCGGCGGCGAGATCGCCTTGCGCAAGGCGCGTCTGCTGGCCGATGCCGGCGCCGCGCTGCGGGTGGTCGCGCCGCAGGTCGACAGCCAGCTGGCGGCGTTGGCCCAGGAGGGGGGCGGCGAGGTCCTGGTGCGTGGCTACCAGGTCGGCGACCTGGAAGGCTGCCGGCTGGTGATCGCGGCCACCGACGACCCGACGCTCAATGCCCAGGTGTCGGCGGACGCACAAGGCCGCTGCCTGCCGGTCAACGTGGTGGATGCCCCGGCGCTGTGCACGGTGATCTTCCCGGCCATCGTCGACCGTTCGCCCCTGGTGGTGGCGGTGTCCAGCGGTGGCGACGCACCGGTGCTGGCGCGGTTGATCCGTGCCAGGCTGGAGGCCTGGATCCCGGCCGCCTATGGCGAACTGGCCGGGCTGGCGGCGCGTTTTCGCGACAAGGTCAAGGCCCTGTACCCGGACGTCAACCAGCGTCGCGGTTTCTGGGAGGAGGTCTTTCAGGGGCCGATCGCCGAGCGCCAGCTGGCCGGGCAGGGCAGCGAGGCCGAGCGCCTGTTGCAGGCCAAGGTCGATGGCGCGGCGGTGCAGCAAGGCGGCGAGGTGTACTTGGTCGGTGCCGGGCCGGGCGATCCGGACCTCCTGACCTTCCGTGCCCTGCGCCTGATGCAGCAGGCCGACGTGGTGCTCTACGACCGCCTGGTGGCGCCGGCCATCATCGAGATGTGCCGGCGCGATGCCGAGCGGATCTATGTGGGCAAGCGCCGCGCCGACCATGCCGTGCCCCAGGAGCAGATCAACCGCCTGCTGGTCGACCTGGCCCGCCAGGGCAAGCGCGTGTTGCGGCTCAAGGGCGGCGATCCGTTCATCTTCGGTCGTGGTGGTGAGGAGATCGAGGAGTTGGCTGGGGAGGGCATCCCGTTCCAGGTGGTACCGGGCATCACCGCGGCCAGCGGCTGCTCCGCCTATGGCGGGATCCCGCTGACCCACCGGGACTATGCCCAATCGGTGCGTTTCGTCACCGGTCACCTGAAGGATGGCACCAGCAACCTGCCGTGGCATGACCTGGTAGCGCCGGCCCAGACCCTGGTGTTCTACATGGGCCTGGTGGGGCTGCCGACCATCTGTGCCGAGTTGATCCGCCATGGCCGTGCGGCCAGTACCCCGGCAGCGTTGGTGCAGCAAGGGACGACACGCAACCAGCGGGTGTTCACTGGCACCCTGGCCGACCTGCCGGAGCTGGTGGCACGGCATGAGGTGCATGCGCCGACATTGGTGATCGTCGGGGAGGTGGTGCAGTTGCGTGACAAGCTGGCCTGGTTCGAGGGCGCGCAGCACACTTCCTGATCGGAGTAGATGACCTCGCAGGAGCGGGCAAGCCCGCTCCTGCGGTTCAGGCTCACAGCAACGGTAGTGAGTAGCTCACCATCACCCGGTTCTGGTCCTGGTTCCATTCGCTCGGCACGCCGCTGCGCAGCATGCCATTGCGCCAGCTGAACGCCAGTCCCTTGAGCGTTCCGTCTTGCACCACGTAATCCAGGGCGATGTCGCGTTCCCATTCCTGCTCGTCGCCACCCGATGCCATGCGGATGTGGCTGCCCTTCAGATAGGCCACCGAGGCAGTCAGCCCCGGCACCCCCAGCGCCGCGAAGTTGTAGGCATACTGGCCGAAGGTGGTGCGCTCGCCGGCCCGGGTGAAACTGGTCACCAGGCGATCGGTGAACAGATAGATACTGGCACCCGCCGCCCCTTCGCCGGTATTGCCCTGGTTGAGTTGCACGAAGTTGCCGCTGTTAGATACCCGCTGATGGCCCAGCAGCAACGCATGACCACCGAGTGCATAGGTGAACATCGCGCTCCAGGTGTCGTTGTCGATCTTGCCCGGCGTATCGGCCAAGCCGCTCACCTGATAACCCGCTGCACGTCCAGAGGCCGAATCGTTGCGCCCGTCGGCATCGGTCTTGAAGTAACGCAGGTCGGTGGTCAGCGACTGGTTGTCGGCCAGCGTCCAGACGTGTACCAGGCCGCCGAAGTGCTGCACGTAGTAGTCCTCGAGCTTGGCGGCGTAGTACTGCAGCTTGAGTGCTTCGCTCAATTGATAGTCGGCGCCGGCGAAGAGGAACGCGTTGCTCTCTTGGGTGCCCCCCGCGACAGCCAGGCCGGAGCGGTTGCTCGAGCCACGTCCGGTGGTGTGCTCCAGGCGCCCTCCGGTCAGCGTCAGGCCATCGAACTCCTGGGAGGTGATCATGCCGCCCTCGAAGGTCTGCGGTAGCACGCGACCGTCGTTGGTCACCAGGATCGGCAATTTCGGTTGCAAGGTGCCGTAGCGCGCCTCGGTCCTGGAGAAGCGCAGTTTGCCGGTCAGCCCCAGTCGACTCCACTGGTCGACGGCGCTGCCGTCGCTGTCGTCGGGAATCATCGAGCTGCCACGGTGGTTGCCGCCGCCGCCGTCCAGGCGCACCCCCAGCATGCCGAGGGCGTCGACGCCAACGCCGACGGTGCCGTCGGTGAAACCGGACTTGTAGTCGAGCAGAAAGCCCTGGGCCCATTCGGCGGTCTTGCTCTGCCCTGCGGCACCGGGGCGGTCGCGAAAGTCATTGTTGAAGTAGTAGTTGCGCAAGGTCAGGGCGGCTTTACCATCTTCGACGAAGGCTGCCTGGGCGGGGGGAGCGAGCAGGGCGCTGGTGGCGGTCAGCAGGGAAAGGTGCATGAAGGGCTTTCTTGTCATTGTTGTTTTCCTGATGCAAAAAAGCGCCCGTACGCCGGGCGCAAGGGGGCTGGACGCGCTGGCGCCCAGGGTGTGACGTTGGGTAGGGGTCAGTCAGGCAGCCATTCCTGAAGGGTCAGTTCGACGGTGATGAACGATAGGTTGCGGCCTCTTTGCAGCCGGCCGGCGAAGATATTGCCATCGGCATCGGCGACCACCGCCTGCAGGCGGCTTTCACCGGCTGCGATCTCGCCGCTGAGGCTGAGGATTTCCACCCCCGGCCCAGGCACATGGATAGCCTGCATGCCGTTGTGGCCCAGGTAGTGCAACTGGGCGTCGATCAGGCTGCCCAGGCCGCCGCGGACCACGGCCAGGCGGATGCCGTGGCTTGCGCACAGGGCTTCGGCACTGTCGATGATGTCTTCGTTGGGCTTGAGTCGGGCCACCACCAGGCGGCCCAGGCGGCCGCTCTGTACCTGGGACTCGGTTTGGCTCGCTGCAAGGTTCATGAGGCCTCCTGGAACACCGGGTGGAGCAGGTTGAAGTGGGTTTCCGCGTCGGGCTGTACCTGGTAGGCGACCTGCTCGAACAGGCACAGGCGCAGCACCAGGGGGTCGCTGCCGACCACCAGCCGGTCGAGTACCAAATGGCCGCCGTGTTGCTGGCCGTGGCGGTCGATGAAGCCGGCGTGGCAGTGCAGCAAGGGGGCGCCGCGGGCATCTCGACCCACGGTCAATGCACCGCTGATGAAGGTGATGCAGCCGTCCAGCTCCACCGGGCGGCCATAATCGTACGGGCGTTGTGTGTCGCGGGTAGTGACCATGCGGTGATAGCTCAACCGCGCCGCGGTACCACACAGGATGCGCCCCACCGCGCTGCGGTAGCTGTGCCCGCTGAGGGCGTCGAGCAAGGCCGAGGCGACGTTGCAGGCCTGTGGCAGGACGATGCGCAGTTCCTCGCAATCGGCCACTTCGCAGTCCAGCAAGCGCGGCTGCTTGGGTTGGCCGCTGTGAATGAAATGGCGCACGCCGGCGTGCTGTTCGAAGTGCGGGGTCATAGGGCAGGCTCCTCGCAGGCATCGAGCAGGGCGCGGATCTGCTTCTTGACGATCTTTCCGTAGCCCGATTTGGGCATGGTTTTCCAGCGCACGAAGCGCTTGGGCCATTTGTAGCGGGCCAGGCGCGGCTCCAGGTGAGCCAGCAACTGTTCGTCACTGACCTGCTCGGTGGTGACGATCACCGCGCAACCGCACTCGCCCCATTTTTCGTCCGGCAGGCCGAGCACCGCCACTTCGTTGACCGCCGGATGGGTCAGCAGTGCTTCCTCGATCTCGCGCGGGTAGACGTTCGAGCCGCCGGAGATGTACATGTCCGAGGCGCGCCCGGTGATGAACAGGTAACCTTGCTCGTCGACATGGCCCAGGTCGCCGGTGTGGAACCAACCATGGCGAAAGCAGGCGGCGTTGGCCTGCGGGTTGTCGTAGTAGCCGGCGAACACCGCCGGGCCGCGCACGCAGATCTCGCCATCGCTGCCAGTGGGCAGTTCGTTGCCCTGCTCGTCGAGGATCGCCACCTGCATACCGGTGCGCGGGTAACCGCAGGAGCCGACCTTGGCCCATGGGCTGTCCTCGGCATCGTGGCAGTCGGCGGGCAGCACGGTGATATTGCCCGTCACCTCGCCCAGCCCGTAGTACTGCACCAGCACCTTGCCCAAGGTGCGCAGGGCGTGGCACTGGTCGGCGCGGTACATGGGCGCGCCAGCGTAGATGACATAGCGCAGGCTGCTGTGATCATGGCGAGCGACCGCTTCATCCTCGGTGAGCATCTTGACGATGGTCGGCACGGTGAACAGGTTGTCGACCTTGTGTCGTTCCACCAGCCGCCAGGCCTCGTCGCAGTCCAGCCGGTCGCTGGAAGGCAGGATGCAGGCAGCGCCGCGGGCGACGTTGACCAGCGCGTGGATACCGGCGCCATGCGACAGCGGTGCCAGCACCAGCGAGCGGGATCGCTGGGTGAGGCCCGGCATGAGGTCGGCGAGGTGGTTGTTGACCACGAATGCCATCTGCCCGTGGGTCAGCACGCCAGCCTTGGGGTGGCCCGTGGTGCCTGAGGTGTAGAAGAACCACAGTGGGTCGTGATAGAGCACCTCGGCCGGGCGGAAGCTGGGCTGCAGCGCTGCGCCCTGGTCGAGCAGTTGGTCGTAGCCCAGCTCACCCGTGCGCGGCGTGCCGATGGCGATCACCAGGCGCAACGCCGCCGAGGCTTCGCGAACGGCGTCCACGTAGTGGGCGAAGCCTTCGTCGTAGAGCATCGCCACCGCGCCGCTGGAACTGCCCAGGTAGGCCGCCTCGGGCGGTGTGATGCGCACATTGGTCGGTACCCAGACCATGCCCAGGCGGAAGGCGACCCAGGCGCTCTCGAACAATTGCAGGTTGTTGCGCGAATGCACCAGCAGGCGGTCGCCCTTGCCCAGCCCCTTGGCGCGCAGCGCAGCGGCCACGCTGTCGACACGGTTGAGCAATTGGCGCCAGCTGTAGCGTTGGTGGCCGCGAATGAACCCCGGTTCGTCGGGTAGCCGGCGGGCAGTTTGCGCCAGCAGTTCACCGAGGTTCATGACGTTGTCGATACCGGTCATCACACAGCCTCCAGAATGCTCACGTAGTTGGTGACAGCAGCGCCGCCCATGTTGAACACACCAGCACGGTCGGCACGGGACAGTTGCATATCGCCGGCTTGGCCGCTGAGCTGCATGGCGGCCATCACGTGCATCGACACGCCGGTGGCCCCGATCGGGTGGCCCTTGGACTTGAGCCCGCCCGACGGGTTGATCGGCAGGCGGCCGTCCTTGTGGCTGATACCTTCCTTGATCACCCGCGCACCCTGGCCAGGCTCGGCCAGGCCCATGGCCTCGTACTCGAGCAGCTCGGCGATGGTGAAGCAATCGTGGGTCTCCACCAGCGACAGGTCGGCCAGGGTCATCCCGGCCTGGGCCAGGGCTTGCCGCCAGGCGCGTGCGGCGCCCTCGAACACGGTAGGGTCGCGGCGCGACAGCGGCAGGTAGTCGTTGACTTGCACCGCGGCCCGGAAGCGCACGGTGTTGCGCTGGCTATCGCCCAGGTCGGCACGGCTGACCACCAGCGCCGCAGCGCCGTCGGTGATCAGCGAGCAGTCGCTGCGCTTGAGTGGGCCGGCGACGAAGGGGTTTTTCTCCGAGGGTGTGCGGCAAAAGTCGAAGCCCAAGTCGCGGCGCATGTGGGCGAAGGCATTGAGTGCGCCATTGGCGTGGTTTTTCGCCGCGATCATGGCCAGGGCGTCGGACTGGTCGCCATGGCGGGCGAAATAGGCGCTGGCGATGTTGCCGAACACGCCGGCGAAGCCGTTTTCGATCTGCGCTTCTTCGCGCGCATAGCAGCACTTGAGGAGGATGCGACCGACCTCCGCAGTCGGCAGGCCGTTCATCTTCTCGAAGCCCACCACCAGGGCATGCCGGGAGTGGCCGCTGAGCACCGCCTGCAGCGCCGAATGGATCGCCGCCGAACCTGTGGAACAGGCGTTCTCCAGGCGTACCGACGGGGTGAAACGCAGCGCTGGCAGGTGATTGGCCAGCAGTGCGGAGGGGAAGTCCTGGTAGAGCAGGCCGGCGTTGAAGTGGCCGACGTGGACCGAGTCGATCTGCTCGGCCTCGAGCCCCGCATGGCTGAGCGCGCCGATGGCGGCGTCGGCCATCATCTGCTCGGGGTCGATCTCGGGGAACTTGCCGAAGGGGGAGTGGTACCAGCCGCGGATGACGGGCGAATCCATGAGGTGCGTCCTCGCTTGATGTGGTTTGCGAGATCGATAGCAAGGGCGGTGCCAAGGTCCGGGCAGGCCTCTGGCGTGCGGCTTTGCCGCCAACCCAGGGGTTCGCACGGTAGCCCTGGGCATCGAACAGGTGTCGCCTTTGCCGAGCAGGCGACAGTTCAGGGAGACACCTGTCACTTCCCGTCGGCACATCGGGTGTCAAGCCAGCGGTGCGCTCGCCAGCCGCAGATAAATAAATTCTTTCGTCAAAACATAGGCTTGAATGAATCCTGGCATATTCGGCGACAGGCATGGCCGCACCTTGCAAAGGGGTGGCACTCGTATTGCTAACAACAACGTCACCGTCGCCGTATTCCAGCAACTCGATCAATAAGAACAACTAGGTCAGGAGAGCTTCATGAGCGATTTCACCCGCCGTTCCTTCATCAAGACGGCCTCCATGGCATCGGCCGCCGTCGCTGCCGCCGGTCTGGGCCTGTACAGCGGCAGCAGCCGCGCCGCGGACTTCAAGTTGAAGTTCGCCAACAACCTGCCGATCAGCCACCCGATGAACATCCGCGCCCGGGAGATGGCCAAGGCCATCAAGGAAGAAACCAACGGCGCCCTCAGCGTGCAGGTGTTTCCCAGCAGCCAGTTGGGCAGCGACACCGACACCCTGGCCCAGGTGCGTTCCGGCGCGGTCGACCTGTTCTCGCTGTCGCCAGTGATTCTTGGCACGTTGGTGCCTTCGGTACAGATCAGCGCGGTGGGTTTTGCCTTCAAGGACTATTCACAGGTGTGGAGCGCCATGGACGGCGCGCTGGGCGCCCATGTGCGCAATGAAATCGCCAAGACCGGCACGCTGTTCGCCTACGAACGCATGTGGGACAACGGCTTCCGGGTCACCACTACCAGTACCCGGCCGGTGGCCACCCCCGACGACCTGCGTGCGATGAAGCTGCGCGTGCCGCCCAGCCCGATCATCATGTCGATTTTCCGTGCCCTGGACGCCGCGCCGACCAGCATCAACTTCGCTGAAGTCTACTCGGCCTTGCAGACGCGCATCGTCGAGGGGCAGGAAAACCCGTTGACCCTGGTGGCTTCGGCCAAGCTCTACGAAGTGCAGAAGTACTGTTCGTTGACCAACCATGTCTGGGACGGTTTCTGGATGCTTGGCAACAGCGCCTCCATCGGCCGCCTGCCGGCCGAGCTCCAGGCGGTGCTGCGCAAGCACATCGACGCGGCGGTGCTGGCCCAGCGCGAAGACCTCGCCAAGCTCGAAGGCAGCACCCGCGATACCCTCAAGGCACAAGGCCTGGAGCTGGTCGAAGCACCAGCCGAACCGTTCCGCGAGAAGTTGCGCAACGGTAACTACTACGCGCACTGGCACGAAAAGTTCGGCGATGAAGCCTGGGCCATTCTCGAGCAGTTCTCCGGGAAGCTGGCATGATGAGCGCCCCAGCGGTCACGGCCTCCAACCTTCCACAGCGCCTGCCGGCCCGGGCGCTGATCCGCTTGAACACCTGGACCATGCGCGTGGTCGGGGTGATCGCCGTCGCCTTGATGGTGATAGAGACCTTGGTGCTGCTGGCGGGTGTTATCGCGCGCTATGTGCTGCACAGCCCGTTGATCTGGTCCGATGAGCTGGCGTCGTCGCTGTTCATCTGGTTGTCGATGTTCGGCGCGGTGCTGGCGCTGGACCGCGGCGAGCACATGCGTATGTCGGCGGTGGTCAACAAGCTGCCCGCTGCCTGGCGCGGCTTCAGTGAAACTTTGTCGGCGCTGATCGTCTGTCTGTTCGTGGCGCTGATCATCTCGCCCGCCATGCAGCATTCCCATGAACAGATGTGGATCACCACGCCGGCCTTGGGCATTCCCGATGGCGTGCGCGCGGCGGCGCTGCCGGTGGGCGCGGTGCTCATGCTGCTGGCGGCGGTGGCGCGCATGGCGCGTTACTCGACCGTGCGCCAGTTCATGGCCGGGTTGGGCGTGGTGGCGGTGGTGGCAGGCGTGCTGTGGTTGGCACAGCCGCTGCTGGAGCAGATGGGCAACTACAACCTGGTGGTGTTCTTCCTGGTGCTGCTGGGCGCTTGCGTGTTCGGCGGCATCCCCATCGCCTTCGCCTTTGGCACCGCGACCATGGCCTACTTGGCCTTGGCGACCCATGCGCCATTGTCGATCGTGGTCGGACGCATGGATGAAGGCATGTCGCACATGGTGCTGTTGGCGGTACCGCTGTTCGTGCTGCTGGGCGTGGTGCTGCAGCTCTCCGGCATGGCGCGTACCCTGATCGACTTCATGGCCTCGCTGCTCGGGCATGTGCGCGGTGGCCTGCAGTATGTGTTGCTGGGTGCGATGTTCCTGGTCTCCGGTATTTCTGGTTCCAAGGTGGCCGACATGGCGGCTGTGGCGCCAGCGTTGTTCCCGGAGATGAAACGCCGCGGGTCCAAGCCCGAGGAACTGGCGGCGCTACTGTCGGCTACCGGGGCGATGACCGAGACCATTCCGCCGAGCCTGGTGCTGATCACCATTGGTGCGGTCTGCAGTGTGTCGATCACCGCGCTGTTCATCGGTGGGTTGATGCCGGCGGTGGTCGCCACCGTGGCCATCGCGGTGGTGTGTTGGTGGCGCTCGCGCAAGGAGCAGGGGCCCAGGATCGAACGCGCGCCGCTGTCGCGTGTGGGCAAGACTTTCCTGATCGCCTTGCCGGCGCTGGCCCTGCCATTGCTGATTCGCGTCGCTGTGCTGGAGGGCGCGGCCACCGCCACCGAGGTATCGACCATCGGCGTGGCCTACGTGGTACTGGTCGGCCTGGCGATGCACCTGTTCATGCGCCATATCGAGTGGCGCAGGCTGTACCCGATGCTGCTCGAGGCTGCGGCGTTGTCCGGGGCCATCCTGCTGATCATCGGCATGGCCTCGGCCATGGCCTGGGCGCTGACCCAGTCGGGCTTCTCCAATTCGCTGGTCGAGCTGATCGAGGAGATCCCTGGCGGCACCTTGGGCTTCATGTTCGTCACCATCATTGTGTTCCTGGTGCTGGGCAGTGTGCTCGAAGGCATCCCGGCCATCGTGCTGTTCGGCCCGTTGATGTTCCCGCTGGCCGAAATGCTCGGCATCCACCCGGTGCACTACGCCATGGTGGTGATCCTGGCCATGGGCGTGGGGCTGTTCGCACCACCGCTGGGGGTGGGCTTCTATGCCGCTTGCGCCATCAGCAAGACATCGTCCGATCATGTCATTCGCAGGGTCTGGGGCTATCTGGGGGCCTTGCTGGTGGCCCTGGTGATCGTCGCCTGTTTCCCGTGGATTTCCATTGGTTTCCTCTAAGAGAGTCCTATCATGAGCCAAGCTGCGACAACCACAATCAACTGGCCGGCCGAGGGCCGGGTAGCCCTGGTGACCGGGGCGGCGATGGGCATCGGCGCGGCCATCGCCGAGCGCCTGGGGCACGATGGCCACACCGTGGTAGTGGCCGATATCAACCTGGCGGCAGCCGAAGAAACGGCGGCGGGGCTGCAGGCCCAGGGCATCGATGCCCTGGCCATGGTCATCGACATCGGTGATCCGCAATCCATCGCTGTGTTGTTCGACACCCTGCGTACGCGCTGCGGGCGTTGCGATGTACTGGTCAACAATGCCGGTGTCGCCCGCACCCAGGCGTTTCTGGAGACCGACCTGGAGGGCTGGCAGCGGGTGATGAACATCAACCTGACCGGCACCTTGTTGTGCAGCCAGCAGGCGGCCCTGCTGATGCGCGAGCAAGGCTGGGGGAGGGTGATCAATGTCGCCTCGATCAGTGGCATGCGCGCGAGCATGGGGCGTACCGCCTACGGCACGTCCAAGGCGGCGGTGATCGGCCTGACCCGGCAGATGGCCATCGAATTGGCCGAGCATGGCATCACCGTCAATGGCATTGCTCCAGGGCCGGTGGATACGCCGCTGACCCGAACCCTGCATTCGGCGGCCACGCGCGAGTCTTACGCCCGGGCGGTGCCGCTGCGCCGTTACGGAACGCCGGCGGAGATGGCGGGGGCGGTGGCCTTCCTGGCGTCGGAAGATGCCTCGTATATCAGCGGGCACGTGATCCCGGTGGATGGCGGGTTCATGGCTTCGGGGATCCTGGAGATCTGAGCTGAGCCACTGTAGGAGATTGCCCAGCCCTTTCGGTCCCTGTCCTCTGCGCGACAGCGTAGCCCGAAGGGCTGGGTGATCTCCCACAGGAACCGTTGCGACGATAGTTTTTTCTAAGAATCCCTATTGCCCACTCACGGTCAATGTTCGAGCGCCCGCCGTGCGTCGTCCTCCTGTGTCGCCTGCTCCCCAGCCTGCCGCGCCGTTTCCACGAATGTGGCAATGCACGGGTTGTGGTTATCCGCCTTCCACACCGCCACCACTTCGATCACCGGCGCATCACGCAGTGGCCGGAAGGTCGTGCTGGCCAGGCGCATGTTGCGCATCGAGCGCGGCACTATCGCCACCCCCAGGCCTTCGCCCACCAGGTTGACGATGGTCTGCTGCATGTTGATCTCCATGCCGATGTTCGGCGTCACGCCGTGCTGCAGGCAGTAACCGCAGATCATGTCGTGCAGGGCCGGGGCGATGCGCCGAGGAACGATGATGAAGCTCTCGCCCGCCAGGTCACGGGGCTCGACCATCGCCCGCTGGGCCAGGCGATGGGCCGGTGGCAAGACCAGGGTCATTTCCTCGCGGTACAGGGTCATGGTCTCCAGCCCCGAACAGTCCTGGGGGCGGTACATGATCGCGACGTCCTTGTTGCCACTGCTGATGTCCTGGGCCAGGTCCAGCGGCAGGGTTTCGGTCAGTTTCAGGTCGACCTGCGGATACAGCGCCGCGTAGCGCCGGGTGATGGCCGGGGTGATGCTGTAGGCGGTGGACATCATGAAACCGACCGACAGAGCCCCGGCCGCACCGCGGGCTGCGGCGAGGGCGTTGCGTTTGGCCTGCTCGAAGGCGGCGAACACCGTGCCGGTGTCCAGGTAGAAGCGCTGCCCGGCTTCGGTCAGTTCCACGCGCCGGCGCGAACGATCGAACAGCTTGACCCCAAGCTCCTCTTCCAGCAGGGCGATCTGCCGCGACAGCGGTGGCTGGGAAATGTGCAGGCGTTCTGCGGCACGGCCGAAGTGCAGGGTCTCGGCCAGGGTACGGAAGTACTGCAGGTGGCGGAGTTCGATCATGATGCTCGCAAAGGTATCAATGGATGCTTGATTATGTATTGGAAAATATAAGTGAGCCTCCCTAATGTGCAAGTGCAACACCCCATCGGCTTCGGCAACGCCATAAGCGTTGCCCGTCGACATAGTCACGAGCTATAGAACAACAAAAGGTGACGCTGATGCCCTCGCTGACCGAACCTGCTGTGCTTGCTCCCACCCCCGTAGTGCCCGAAACCGATATTGCCCATGACAGCGACCCTCAGGTACGCCAGGCCTTTCGCCGCGCGCTGCGCCTGATGGAGCGCGGCATCGCCGTGTTGATCCGCGGCGAAACTGGCACCGGCAAGGAAATTCTTGCCCGCGCCCTGCATGCCCATAGCCAGCGCCGTGCCGCGCAACTGGTGGCGCTCAACTGTGCGTCGATCCCGCAAACCCTGATCGAGAGCGAGCTGTTCGGCTATACCCGCGGCGCTTTCTCCGGGGCGCTGCCTGGCGGCAAGAAGGGCAAGGTGCAACAGGCCGACGGCGGTACGCTGTTTCTCGATGAGATCGGCGACATGCCCTACGAGCAGCAGACCCGCCTGCTGCGGGTGATCGCCGAGCGCGAGGTCACCCCGTTGGGCGGCGAGCGCAGCCTGCCGGTGAACTTCGCGCTGGTCTGTGCGACTCACCAGGACCTTGCGGCCCGGGTCGCCGATGGCAGCTTCCGCGAGGACCTGTTCTATCGTATCGCCACCGGCGTCGTGCACTTGCCGCCGTTGCGCGAGCGCAGCGACCGTGGCGAGTTGTTGTGCAACATGGTCGCCCACGAGTTGCCCGGCCGCGATCCACGCCAGGTGATCAGCGCTGAAGCATGGTCGTTGCTGTTGAGCCATGCCTGGCCCGGCAACCTGCGGCAGATGCGCGCCGTGGTGCGCTACGCCTGCGCGGTGATGGAAGGCACGCGAATCCAGCGTGGCGACCTGCCGGTAGATTTCCTGGCGCAACTGGGCGGCACTGCCATCGTGCCCCGGCCAGCGCTGCCGAACGTCACGCCAATCCGCCCGCAGCGCTCGGGCGACGAGCGTGCCAGCGTGCTCGAGGTGCTGCAGGCCTGTCGTTGGAACATGTCTGCCGCGGCCCGTGAGCTGGGTATCTGCCGGCCGTCGTTATATCGGGTATTGCGACGCCTGGATATCCCGCCGCTCAAGGAGCAATTGGCACTCGGTGCCTGCCGCAGCGCCTGATCCATCGTTATCGCTGTTTTTACATCATGCCCCCTGGGATGCAGGGGGTGGGCCTGGCTTCGTCCACATCAAGGGAAAACAACTATGAATGCCCCTGTTGTCTATGCACCTCTGAACTTCACCTTGGCCAACCGCACCGCGCTGGTCACTGGTGCTGCGCGCGGCATCGGCTACGCCATCGCCGTGGCGCTTGGCCACTGCGGTGCGCGGGTGGCCCTGGCCGACCTCGACCCGGAAGCCGTCGAGCGTGCCGCCGGCCTATTGCGTGAACAAGGTATCCAGGCGCTTGGATTGGGTGTGGATGTGGCCGACGAGGAGCAGGTGCGGGCCATGGTCGATCAGGTCGAGCGGCGCTTGGGCGGGGTCGATATCCTGGTCAACAACGCCGGCATCGTTTCCACTGCACCGCTGCTGGAGTTGACGACCGAGGAGTGGAACCGGGTCATGGCGATTGATCTCAACAGCGTGTTCTTCTGCGTCAAGGCGGTGCTGCCGGGGATGATGGCACGACGCGGCGGGCGCATCGTCAACATTGCCTCGGTTGCCGGCAAGCGTGGCGGCGGGTTGTTGGGCAACAGCTGCTACGCGGCGGCCAAGGGCGCGGTGATTGCGCTGACCAAGGGCCTGGCGCGTGAGGCCGGGCCCTTCGATGTGACCGTCAATGCGGTTTCGCCAGCATTGACGGACACCGAGATGACCAGCGTGCTGGCGCCCCAGGCCCGGGCCCAGGTGCTGGCCCAGATGCCGCTGGGGCGCGCCGGCACGCCGCGAGACATTGCGGCGGCGGTGTGTTTCCTGTCATCGGCGGAGGCGGGATTCGTCACCGGCGAGATCATGGATGTGGATGGCGGCTTCATGCGCGATTGACGCGCGACAAGTCCTTCGGCCAGAACAGAAATTTCAATGAGCCTGCCAGATACCACGGCCTGGCAGGCGCTCGCGGTCATGCGCCAGGTTGAAATCCTGCAGCGGCCCCTTGGGCACGATGCCGTTCGGGTTGATGGTCTTGTGGCTCATGTAGTAGTGCTTCTGGATATGCGCCATGTTCACCGTTGCCGCCACCCCTGGCCACTGATACAGCTCGCGCAACCAGTTGGACAGGTTCGGGTGGTCGGCGAGCCGGCGCAGGTTGCACTTGAAGTGGCCGTGGTATACCGCGTCGAAGCGCACCAGGGTGGTGAACAGGCGTACATCGGCCTCGGTCAGGTACTCGCCAGCCAGGTAACGCTGGCGGCTTAGCAGCTGTTCCAGATGATCCAGCTCGTTGAACACGTCGTCGAACGCGGCCTCGTAGGCCTCCTGTGTCGTGGCGAAGCCCGCACGGTAGACGCCGTTGTTCACCGCCGGGTAGATACGTTCGTTGAGCGTATCGATGGTCGCACGCAGCGGCTCGGGGTAGAGGTCCAGGCGGTTGCCGGTCAGTTCGTCGAAGGCACTGTTGAAGATGCGGATGATCTCGGCCGACTCGTTGTTGACGATACGTCGTTCCTGCTTGTCCCACAGCACCGGTACGGTCACGCGCCCGGTATAGTGCGGGTCGTCCTGGGTATAGCGCTGGTGCAGATACTGGAGGTCGTCCAGCTGATCGCCCGTGGAGCCCTGTTGCTGGTCGAAGGTCCAGCCTTGCTCGCCCATCAACCAACTGACCACCGACACGTCGATCAGCGGCTCCAGGCCCTTGAGGGCGCGAAAGATCAGGGTGCGGTGCGCCCAGGGGCAGGCCAGCGACACATACAGGTGGTAGCGCCCGGCTTCGGCGGCGGGCAGCGGGTTGCGGCGCTGGGCATTCTCGCGCTGGAAGGCGCCGTCCTTACTGTTCTGGTACCACTGGTCATGCCAGCGGCCGTCGATCAAAAGGCCCATGGTGAGCTCCTCGGAACACAATCGTTGGTCGTTGGAGCCCAGTCTAGGCAAAAGCGTTCGAATGAATAGCGCAAAGACTGCACTGATCGGATCGAATTATTCGATGTTCTTGCGACCCGCCCAGTAGCCGCGAGCCGTCTCGAAGGCCGTTTCACGCTCCTGGCCAAGCCCGCGCAGGGCCAGGGCCATGGTCGCCACCACGGCCAACTCGCCGTAGCTGTCCCCGGCCTCGCCGCGCCATACCGTCAGCAGGTGCTCCGGCTGCAGGCTGGCCGGCTTGACATGCCGCTGGGCGCTCAGCGCTGGCCATTCCTCATCCCAGGCTTCGCCGCCCGTGGTGCCATAGAGATGACTGGCCACGTCCGGGTTGATCTCGATTTCGCCACCATCGCCCTTGATGACTACGCTATGGTCGCCGAGCAGGCGGCTGGCTTCGCGGTGCACCGCCTGGTAGCCAGGGTGGAAGATACTCTGCAGGCCGCAGCGCGCATTCAGCGGGTTGAGCACCCGGGCCAGGGAGTGGATCGGCGAGCGCAGGCCGAGGGTGTTGCGCAGGTCGATCATCCGTTGCAGCGGCGGGGCCCAGTCCTGCAATGGGGCGAACGCCAGGCGGCGCTCGTCCAGGGCATTGGCCACCGACGGCCAGTCGCGGCACAGGGGGATCTCCAGCAGGGCCAGCAACTGCTCGGTGTACAGCCGCCCGGCGGTATGCGCGCCACCGCCGTGAAGGAGGATACGCACGCCGTTGCCGGCCAGGCACTTGGCCGCCAGCAGGTACCAGGGCAGGTGGCGCTTCTTGCCGGCGTAGCTGGGCCAGTCCAGGTCCACGGCGATATTCGGGGCTTGCAGCTGGGCACGCAGGGCCTCGGTGAAGCCGGCCAGCTCTTCGGCGCTTTCTTCCTTGTGCCGCAGGAGCATGAGGAAGGCGCCGAGCTGGGTATCCTCCACCTTGCCCTCCAGCAGCAGGGTCATGGCTGCGCGGGCTTCTTCACGGGTCAGGCCGCGGGCACCACGCTTGCCTTTGCCGAGGATGCGCACGAATTCGGCGAAGGGGTGTTCGGCCGGGGTTTCCAGGGTCAGCGGTCGGGGTTCGGTCATATGCAATTGGTCGGCTTGGGCAGGCCCGCCAGCTTGGCGGCGAGTTTGGCGGGCGTGCCGTTGAACAGGCGGTTCAGGTGTGGGCTGTTACCTTTCTCCGGGCCCAGCTTGAGCGCGGTGTACTTGATCAGCGGGCGGGTGGCCGGCGACAGCTGGTATTCCTCGTAGAACTGGCGCAGCAGCTCGAGGATTTCCCAGTGGGCCTCGGTCAGCGGGATATCTTCGCGCGCGGCCAGGGCCTCGGCGACATCGCGGGACCAGTCTTGCAGGTCGACCAGGAAGCCGTCCTTGTCCAGGGCGATCTGCCGATCGCCGACAGTCAGGGTGCTCATAGCCAGGTATTGACCTTGTCGTAGTGCAGTGACAACGCGACGAAGGCCGGGTAGTCCACGGCCTTGGCAAGTTCGCCGGTGAGGGCGCGAGCCTGCAGGTCCTCGTCGAGGGCGAACAGACGCTGGCCCAGGCCGGCCGCTTGCAGCCGACGATACGGCTCGCTGCCGGCACGCAGGGCGTACACGGCATCACCGCATAGCAACAGGGCGTCATCGACGCCAAGCAGGCGCAGGCAACTGGCCAGGCGATCATCGCCGAAGGGCGAGTGGCTGATTACATGAAGGGTCGTCATCAGAGCGTCACCACCTGGTCGAAACGGGCAATCAAGGCCGACAGGGCCGCATCGTCCAGCACCTGCACCGGCAGCTCCAGGGCGCCGGCGTCCAGGCCGCGCTCGGCCAGGCTGTGGCCACAGGCGAACAGCTCCTCGACGCCGAACATCGGCAGCGCCTGGAGGTTGGCGGCGAGGTTCTTCTGTTGCAGCGCGGCGGGTTGCTGGCCGGCGGCGAGCTGGAACACGCCATCATCGAGGAACAGCATGCCCAGGGGCAGGTCGAAGGCGCCGCCGGCCAGGGCGATATCCAGCGCCTCGCGGGCGCACGGGCCATTCCAAGGCGCCTGGCGGCTGATGATCAGCAGGGACTTGGCCATCTCAATCGCCTCCGAAGCAGACCAGGCGGTCGGCGACCTGCGCCGCCTCGTGCAGTTGACCCAGGCCGGACAGCTCCCACGGTGCCGGCAGGTTCACCGCCGGACGTTGGTAGCGGTTGGCCTCGGCCTCGTCGAGCACGCCCCGGCGCAGGGCCGCGGCGATGCACACCACGGCGTCGAGCTGGTGGGCACTGATGAAGGTGCGCCATTGGGCCGCCACGTCCAGTTCGTCCTGGGGGGCGACGATGTTGGCCGAGGCGCTGTGCACCCCGTCCTGGTAGAAGAACAGGCGGGCAATCTCGTGCCCGCCGGCCAGCGCCGCCTCGGCGAAGCGCAGGGCGCGCCGCGAAGAGGGCGCATGGGCCGGGGAAAAGACCGCGATGGCGAATTTCATGGGAAGCTCGTGCAAAGGAATGCGGCCATGATAAAGCAAAAAAGCCCGCACCTGTGTGGGCGCGGGCTTTGCAGGCCAGGCGAGAGGACGATCAGGCCGCTTCCTTGCCCTCGGGCAGGAACCAGTTCAGCACCAGCGCGCAGATGCCGCCAGTGGCCACGCCCGACTCCAGCACATTGCGCAGGGCGGCCGGCATGTGTGCGAGGAATTCCGGCACCTGCGCGACACCCAGGCCCAGGGCCAGGGAAACGGCGATGATCAATAGCGCCCGGCGATCGAGGCGGGTGCTGGCCAGGATATTGATGCCCGAGGCCGCCACCGCGCCGAACATCACCATGGCCGCGCCGCCGAGCACCGGCTCGGGCACCGCCTGGATCACCCCGGCGACGCTGGGGAACAGGCCCAGCAGTACCAGCATGACAGCGATCCAGATACCGATGTGGCGGCTGGCGATGCCGGTCAGCTGGATGACGCCGTTGTTCTGGGCGAAGATCGAACTGGGGAAGGTATTGAACAACCCGGCCAGCAGCGAGTTGGCACCGTTGACCAGCACGCCGCCCTTGATCCGCTGCATCCACAGCGGGCCTTCGACTGGCTGGCGCGAGACCTTGCTGGTGGCCGTGACGTCACCGATGGCCTCCAGCGACGTCACCAGGTAGATCACCAGCATCGGGATGAACAGCGCCCAAGAGAAGCCCAGGCCGAAGTGCAGCGGCACCGGCACCTGGAACAGCGCGGCCTCGTGCATGCCAGTGAAGTCCAGACGGCCCAGGTAGCCCGCCAGCGCGTAGCCCACGGCCAGGGCGATGACGATGGCACAGCTGCGCATCCACACCACCGGGATACGGTTGAGCACTACGATGATCGCCAGTACCACGCCCGACAGCAGCAGGTTCTCGCCGTTGGCGAAGGTGCCGTTGCCCATGGCGGCGAAGCCACCGCCCATGCTGATCAGGCCGACCTTGATCAGGGTCAGGCCGATCATCAGCACGACGATGCCGGTGACCAGCGGGGTGATCAGCCGCTTGATGAACGGCAGGATGCGCGAGACGCCCATTTCCACGAAGGAGCCCGCGATCACCACGCCGAAGATCGCCGCCATCACGCTTTCCACCGGCGTACCCTGCTTGACCATCAGCGCGCCACCGGCGATCAGCGGCCCGACGAAGTTGAAGCTGGTGCCCTGGACGATCAGCAGCCCCGCCCCGAACGGCCCGAAGCGCTTGCACTGGACGAAGGTGGCGATACCGGAGATCACCAGCGACATGGACACGATCAGGTTGGTGTCCCGTGGCGACACGCCCAGGGCCTGGCAGATCAGCAGGCCCGGCGTGACGATCGGCACGATGATCGCCAGCAGGTGCTGCAGCGCCGCCAGCAGCCCGATCAGCGGCCGCGGCTTGTCCTCCAGGCCAAGGACCAGTTCATTGGCAGGCGCCGCCGCGCCCGGCACGTGTTCGATGGAACTCATGGGAAAGCTGCCCCGGATGAAAAAAGGAGCGCATTCTACGGGGCTTGGAAGGTTAGGGGTAGAGGTACCCCACTGGTGCGGGCAAGGACGCGATGGTTGGGGCCACCGCCAAGCAGACGTACCCCCGCTTAACTGTCCGCCCCGTGATGTGGTTTGCGGGAACCCTGTGGGAGCGGGCTTGCCCGCGATGGGCTGCAAAGCAGCCCAGTGGGTTACAGCGCTTGGCCACTGACGAAAAAGCCCGCCGAAGCGGGCTTTTCTCGACAAGAACCGCGATCAGTCGTCGCGCCCCATGATGCCGAACAGCTGCAGCAGGCTGACGAACAGGTTGTAGATCGACACGTACAGGCTGATGGTCGCCATGATGTAGTTGCGTTCCCCGCCATGGATGATGGCGCTGGTCTGGAACAGGATGCACACCGACGAGAACAGCACGAAGCCGGCGCTGATCGCCAGTTGCAGGCCGCTGATCTGGAAGAAGAAGCTGGCCAGCACGGCACCCAGCAAAACGAAGAAGCCCGCGGTGATGAAGCCGCTGAGGAAGCTCATGTCCTTGCGGGTGATCAGCACGTAGGCCGACAGGCCGCCGAACACCAGGGCGGTCATGGCGAACGCCGAGCTGACCACTTCGGCACCGCCGCTCATGCCCAGGTAGCGGTTGAGGATAGGCCCGAGGATGAAGCCCATGAAGCCGGTGAGGGCGAAGGTGGAGAGCAGGCCCCAGGCCGAATCACGCAGCTTGGCGGTGAGGAAGAACAGTCCGTAGAAACCGATCAGCACGACGAAGATGTTCGGGTAGCCGACCCGCATCTGCTGGGCGATGAAGGCCATGACACCGCTGAAGGCGAGGGTGAGCGCCAGCAGGCTGTATGTGTTGCGCAGGACGCGGCTGACCTCCTGCTGCTCGACCTGCTGGCCGTGTTGTACGGCATAATCCTGTTCGCGCATGGCGACACTCCTGTGGTTTGAAACGTATGGTTGCAAGGAGCATATCAGAGCCGTCGTGGCCCGCGACACAGAGAGTTTGACAGCTTGTTTCATTACGGTATGATTGCGGCCGCAAAATCGTTCTGGAAGCGTGGCCGAGTGGTTTAAGGCAACGGTCTTGAAAACCGTCGATGGGCAACTATCCTAGAGTTCGAATCTCTACGCTTCCGCCATATTTCTCATCAAAGCCCCTGAAAATGGGGCTTTTTTGTGGGTGATGGTTTTTCTACCCAGCGGCAGCTTTTGGTTGAAAGCGGACGCTCGCGGACAGCCAGAAGCTTCTCAGTCTCAACCTCGAGCTTGCTTCCTCTAGGCTTCATGGCTTATGCCGCTGAACCAGCGGGAGGCGCATAATAGACGTGCTCTTTGCAGCGAGAGCCACAGCCTCGCAGTGCTGTCTCCAAGCAAGCTGTGCAGTCACTCTGCATTGCTTTCGTATCGCACCCATCCTGCAACCCCGGAGCCCCTGCCTACACGGTCTTTAGGATGAGTCCGACCCTCATTGACAGGCACCTCTGGGAAATCAAATGGGCTCATTCCCTCAATACAGGCCACATTAACGCCGTACTGATCGGGCGCAGAACGGCGCCGGTGGAAGGGTAGATGCCACACTTAGAGCAGAAGTAGTGCTTCGCTTCGCGTGTGTTGAACTGATAAAGAGTGAGCGCCTCTTCCCCTTGGGTAATAGTGATGTCGCCCAGGTTAGCTGATACCGCCACGGCACCACGCATACGGCAGAGGGAGCAGTTACATCTACGTGCTGTACGCGTGCCATCGGTCAAGCGCAATGAGAACTGTACCGCCCCGCAATGGCAGGCTGCCCGGTAAACAGGACGATCATCGTCTATTTCATCAGCCATAACGTTCCTCTACTTGAGTTTGAGACGTCAAAGTAGGTGTTCACGGGTCAGGGTCCAGTGTTACCTCTGGGATTTTGAAAATGCCAATAACCAGAGAGACATCTTATAAGGGCATTACTCACGTCGACCAGCAAAAACCCTTGGCATTCGGCAGTAAGTGACGTTTCGGGTTGTTCGTGATAAGTCCCCTTTGAGGCCATCACGCCATCAGCAAGGGGGCATATGGCCAAGCTGAGCGGGTCCGAAAAGGTGATCCGGGCAATTGCACGGGAGACAGCGTGGGCCGAGGCTGGCTCGTTCGCAGGCGTGGTCAATGGGGGGCAGGGAGACAAGTCGATTCGGTCCTTGCCCACCCTGATGGCCGTCAGTTTCGTCAGCACCGCGCTCATCGCACTGCATATCTGTGCCGTGGACGCTGCCAATGGCAAGCGCTCAGCAGCACGAAGAATCACATGGTGGTGATGTCCGACGCAGATCTCGACAAAACGGCCGCCGCACTGATGAGCGTTGCGGGCTCGCGATGCATGGCGATCACCATTGCAATGTCGGGGGGATGGATCTGGTCAGTCTTTCCTGGCCGTCAAGGGAAGGGGGGTGAGGCCGGAGCTAACCCGGCTTTGCCGCACAGCCTGCGGCTGCCGCCTTTCGGCCTCGCGGTGCACTAAGCTCGCGCATCCATCAACACCGCACTGTCTCCCCCTGAACTGTCTATGGGGCAGGGCGCTCTGCGCTGGCGATGAAGTCCAGCGCCCCGTAAAACACCTGGCGTCGGTCTCCGGCTCAAATCTCTCTATGTCAAAGAACTTGGGGGCAGTAAAAAATGCTGTTGGCGGGTAAGCTGCAGTTATCTGCTAGGATTCAGCACACTGGGTGACAGTGAAAAAGGTTGATTGCTTGTGCCCATGTCGAATGATTACTCAGGGAAAATATATGTCGATCTACGCAATCACCATCCCCTGTTTTGCCCAGATGTTACGATCCTTATCGGCTCTTCTATCTAAGGGAGAGACCTGCGCCCGTGATCGTGGCTATGATCCGGTAATCTTGCTTGAGTCTCGGCTAGCACCAGACATGCACAATCTCGCTAGGCAAGTTCAGTTTGCGTGTGTCCAGGCGCAGGAGGCGGTTCAGCGGCTTACACGGCAGCCGCTGGAGTCGCTCTCGCCGCCAGAGGATATGGCATCGGCGAAGGCGCTGATCGAGCGAACTTTACGAATTCTCGACACTGCTGATGCAGCGACGGTAGATGCAGCAGCAGAGCTCCAAATCGCGATTGAGCTACCAAATAGCATCACTTTTGATATGACTGGCAGTGAGTACGCAGTCAATTGGGTTACACCGCAGTTCTACTTTCATCTAGTCACGGCATACAACATTCTGCGTCACAACGGTGTGCCGCTCGGGAAGGCCGATTACGTACAACACATGTTCGCCTATCTGCGACAGTGAGTTGGTGATTTTCTGCCCACCCACACCGCAGAACCTTCTATGACTGCGCCTGTAAATCGACATGGGCAACGAGGGCTCTGCGCCATGCTTTCCTGTATGGGCGGGCACAGATGGGCAGTTAACGTCAGGCTGATGTGGCTCTGGTTGTCTCTTCATCGTCTGCTGTGCACTTTTTGCCGCAGAACGGGCAGTAGTTGGCGACCACCGAGACCGTTTTGTTCACGCGCTTCATGCCGCCGGCTTTCTTCGGTGCCATGTAGTGGCCGGTTACCTCTACGCAGTAGCGCCAGACGGCTTTTCCTGTCTCGATGTTCAGGGAAAGGTGGTGGCCCTCGGCGCGCATGACGAAAGGGCCAGAGCCAGGCGTCTCCTCAGCGCGCTGGCCGGTAACCAGATTTACAGCATCGTTGATGCAGATGCAGCGCATCGTCTTCACGGGTAAACCCGCTCCAGAGGTAACGGTGCTATTGAAAGCACCAAACAACCCGTGGGGTTTTCCCGCCAATGGCCCGTGCAGGCATCCTGTAGGGGCAACCGAACCGCTGCTTTCACAGGGGCCAGTGCGCTTCAACGCGTGATAATGTCCAACGCATCAATCGACGAGGAGCCAACATGGATCTAGGTATCAAGGGCCGCTGGGCCATCGTCTGCGCCGCCAGCCAAGGGTTGGGCAAAGGCTGCGCCGAGGCCCTGGGCGGCGAGGGCGTCAACCTGGTGATCAACGCCCGCACCGCCACCACCCTGGAGCAGACGGCCGTCGAACTGCGCAGCCGCTTCTCGGGCATCGAGGTACGCACGGTCGCAGGCGACGTGGCCGAGCCTGCGGTACGCGAGGCCCTGCTCAGCGCCTGCCCGCAGGTCGATATCCTGGTCAACAACGCCGGTGGTCCACCGCCAGGTGATTTCCGTAACTGGAGTCGGGAAGACTGGCTCAAGGCCCTGGACGCCAACATGCTCACGCCCATCGAGCTGATCAAGGCCGTGGTCGATGGCATGGCCGAGCGCGGCTTTGGCCGGGTGGTGAACATCACCTCGGGCGCGGTGAAAGCGCCGATCGATATCCTGGGCCTGTCCAATGGCGCGCGCAGCGGCCTGACCGGTTTCATCGCAGGTCTCGCCCGTCAGCAGCGTCTGGCCGGGCGCAACGTGACCCTGAACAACTTGCTGCCAGGCGCCTTCGACACTGCCCGTCTGCAAAAGACTCTGCAGGCAGCGAGCCAGGCCAGTGGCGACCTGCAGGCGATCACCCAGGCACGCCGCCAGGCGATTCCGGCGGCGCGGTTCGGCGATGCCAAGGAGTTCGGGGCGTACTGCGCCTTCCTGTGCGGCGTCCACGGAGGCTACATCACCGGGCAGAACCTGCTGATCGACGGCGGTGCCTACCCGGGTACTTTCTGACCTTGCACGCCTGGGCGAGGCGGTTGGATCACCCCAGCCGCGTCACCCACTTGCCCGATGCGCGGCCTTCCTTGAGTTGGCGCAATGCCTTCGGCAGCGCATCGAAGGCAAAGTCCAGGCGCTGCGGCATTACCAGCCGGCCCTCGGCGACCATTTGCAGCAAACGCTCCCCTTCGACCTTCAACGCCTGGCGATCGAGCCGCAGACCATGGGCATGGATGCTGTTGAGCGCTACTTCATGCAACGAGATCGCTGTGCTGAAGGCGGGCAGGGGGGCGGCTTCCTGGCGGTCCTGGATGCACACCAGGTGGCCGTTGTAGCCGAGCAGGCAAGCCAGGCTCGCCGCATGCTCTCCACTGACGGTGTCGAACAATGCATGCAGCGGGCGCTCACCCAGGGCGGCTTGCAGGCGTGCTTGCCAGTCACTGGCGCGGTAGTCGAACACCCCGACCACGCCCAGTTGCCTGAGGCGGTCGTGGTGTTTCTCGCCAGCGGTGGCCCATACGCGCAAACCGCGCTGCACGGCGAGCTGAACAAGGTAGAAGCCCACCGCGCCACCGGCGCCCACTACCAGCACGTCACGGGAGGCGCCGTCGGCTACCTTGGCCAGGGCCTGCCAGGCGGTGAGGGCTGGGCACGGGACCGCTGCGGCGGCGGGGTCATCGAGGTTGGCGGGGATGTGCATCACCAGGCTTGCATCGAGCAGGCAGTACTCGGCAAAGCTGCCATCGCGGGACAGGGACTGGTGATAGGCGACACGGGTGCCCAGGGGCAGGTCGACCCCTTCACCGACGGCGGCAACGGTGCCGGCACCATCGACGCCGGGCACGGTGCCCTGGCGCCAATCGGCATGGCCCCATTCGCAGATCTTCCAGTCCACCGGGTTCAGGGCGATGGCGCGGTTAGCCACCAGCACATGGCCGGGGCCGGGTGGGGGGAGGGGTTTGTCGATGAGCTCAAGGCCGTCCAGGCCGGCGCCCGGGGTCCAACCCCAGGCGCGATGCGTGGTGGACATGGGGAATCCTCTTGAGAGAAGAAGGGGAAGGGTAGCGAGGTGTAGCGGGGGGAAACAGCTGCACTGGCGCAAAGGCGTGTTGATCGAGGGGCAACAATGACGAGGGGCCGCTGTGCGACGGCCCCTTGTGTTCATTTCAGCCCAGGGTCTTGGCCAGGGCTTGCAGACCACCGTCGTAGATGCCGGTGAACAGTGCGATGGCTTCATCGTCGCTCACGCCAACCGGGGTGAACTCGCCGAGCCATTCCACCAGGCTGCCCTGGCCGTCGGCTTTGACCCGCAGGGTCGACAGATAGCCGGTCACCGGGAACGGGCTGGTGAGGATCGAGTAACTGTAGCTGCGCTGTTGTTCATCGAAGGCCATCAGGCGCTCGATGATGGTGTTGCCATCCGGGTCTTTCAGCGAGCGCACGCGGCCGCCTTCGCTGGAGATACTTTCAGGGATGAACGGCAGCCAGTCGGGCAGGCTGTCGAAGCCGCCGATCAGGGCCCAGACGTGATCAGGGCTGTGGTGGGTTTTCAGGGATGCGTAGGCGTTGGCCATGATGGGTTCTCCAGTTGAATTCAGATAGCGAGGCTGTCGACCACACCACCGTCGACCCGCAGGGCCGCACCGGTGGTGGCGGAGGAGTAAGGGGAAGCGAGGTACACCACCAGGTGGGCGACTTCATCGACCTCGGCGGCGCGTTGGATGATCGAGCTCGGGCGAGCGGTGCGCACGAAGTTGTCCGCTTCTTCGCGAAGACTGCGGCCGGACACCTTGGCTGCTTCAGCCACCAGGGTGGCAACGCCGTCGGTGAGCGTCGGGCCGGGCAGTACCGCGTTGACGGTGACGCCAGTGCCTGCCAGGCGCTTGGCCAGGCCGTGGGATACGGCGAGGTTGGCGGCCTTGGTCACTCCGTAGTTGATCATGTCGGCCGGGATGGCAATGCCGGACTCGGAGGAGATGAACAGGATCCGCCCCCAGCCTTTGTCGACCATGCCCGGTGCGTAGTGGCGAGCCAGGCGCACGCCGGACAGCACGTTGGTGTCGTAGAAGCGGCTCCACTCGCTGTCGGGGACATCGAAGAAATCGACGTCATCATAGATGCCCAGGTTGTTGACCAAAATGTCGGCGCTCGGGTGGGCGTCGAACAGGGCTTGGGCGCCTTCGGCGGTGCCCAGGTCGGCAACCACGCCGTGGACCTGGCCACGGCCACCTTGGGCGTGCAGTTCGGCCAGGGCGGCGTCGACCGACTTCTGGCTACGGCCGGCGATGACCACGTCGGCATGGGCGCGGGCCAGGCCGCGGGCGATGGCCAGACCAATACCGCCGGTCGAGCCGCTGATGATGGCGGTGCGTGCGCCGAGGTCGATGTTCATGGGATGGCTCCTGTGGATGAGTTGCATCGATGGGAGCCATGCTAGTGCTGCCTGGTAAGACTGTAAAAGACATAATTCGACTGAGTTAAGACCTTGTATGTCTACTCTGCCTGCGCCAACACCCGCTTGCGGAACACGCTCACGATCGGCCGCAGATCCACCCGGTGCCAGGCTGCCCACAGCTGCACGCAGGGGCTGAACCACGACAGCTTGCGCAGCACAACGGTGGGCCCTGCGCTGGTGGACAGGCTGCTCTGGACCATCGCCAGGCCCAGCCCGGCGGACACCAGTCCGAGCACGCTCAGCGGGTCGTTGGCCTCCAGCGACAGGCGCGGGGTGAAGCCTGCGTCGGCGCAGCGGGCGATGAAATCGTCGCGTTTGTTGATCTGGTCAGGCTGGCCACCGGTGATGATCCATTCCTGCTCATGCAGGTCGGCGGGCGTGAGTTCGGCCTTGACGGCCAAGGGGTGCTCGGCGGGAATGGCCAATAGCAGAGGGTCGTCCAGCACGGGTTGGCCACGCAGGTCGGGGTCGTCGCTGGGCGGGGGCTCGCAGACCAAGGCGATGTCCAGGCTGCGCTGGCGCAGGCCTTCGAACTGCTCGCGCGGGGTCATGTTGTAAAGGGCGATATGGATGTTCTGGCGTTCGCTGCGGATGGCCCGCACCGCGCCGGGCAGGACGCCGGCATGGATAGCGTGGTTGACGTAGCCGATGCACAGGCCGCCTTCCTCGCCACGGCCCAGGCGCTTGCCCAGCGACTCCAGGCGCTCGGCATGCTTCAGCAGGCCGCGGGCTTCGGACAAGAAGGTGCGGCCGTCAGCGGTGAGGTACAGGCGTTGGTTGCGCCGCTCGAACAGGGCAAGGCCCAGATTGCCCTCGAGCTGGGCGATCTGCCGGCTCAGGGGGGATTGGGAGATGTGAAGCTGCTCGGCCGCGCGTCCAACGTTCTCGCATTCGGCGACGGCGACGAAGTAGCGCAACTGACGTAGATCTTGCATGAGACCTCCAAGGGAACTGTCCGGAGTTTTACTCGGACAGCTCTGCCTTGGCTAGCCTCCCTGGCGGGCGAACTACTGTCTCGCCCACGGCGCTGGTAGCGACCTTGCCGCGTCCGCCCAGCCATACCAGCAGCATGCACCGGCAGCAGACCCATAGGGGTAATTCGGTGGTGCCGATACCAAAGGCCCCGATGGCCGGGGCGAGCAGGGGGTGTCCGGTTTCAAACCTTTGACTGGGAGTCATTAATAGAGATGCACTTGCCTATCGCGGCGCACAGGCAAGAGGCATCAATGATGTACGATCAGTGGATGGCCACCGGGTTGATGTTGACTTGGGTCGAGCCCTTGTACAGCGGCTGGCCCAACACGAACAGGAACTCGAAGGCTTTGTCGCGCACCAGGGCGCGGGTGTCGATCAGTTCCAGGTTGTAGATGCCGCGCTTGGCCAGCATGAACTGGTTGACCGGGAACTCTTCGCCCGTCGGGTTGGGGTAGACCTCCGAGGCCCAGGTGTCGCCACCGAAGGCGACGATGCCCTGGTCGGCCAGCCATCGAGCCGCTGGCAGGTCGATGCCGGGCTCGGTGGCGAGGAACTGCTGGTTGTCCTTGCCGATCAGCTCCAGCCAACCGGTGTTGAACAGCACCACATCGCCCTTGCGCAAGGTGATGCCTTGTTTCTTCAGCACGGCCTTGATGTCGTTCACGGTGAACGACGTGCCGCCCGGCACGATGGCCTTGCCGTAGTAGGTGGTCATGTCCAGCACCACGCCACGGGTGACCATCGGCGGTACCTTCTCGACCCCAAGCTTGGTCACGCCTTCGACGGTGACGAAGTCGGCGGCCTTGTTGCCGTTGTAGTAGACGTTGTCGATACCGATGTGGCCGATGCCGTTGAGCTGGGTGCCGACGCCGGTCCAGCCGTTGACCAGCTCGTCGTTGAAGCTGAACTTGTTCTTGCCCAGGGTCCGGCCGGCCTGTTCGCCGGGCTGGATGTTGTAGAGGTGGAAGCTGCGGTGGCGGAAGGCCGGCAGGTCCTTGCTCACCGGCACGGCGAGGGGGTAGGTTTTGCCGGTCTTGACCAGGCCGACGGCCTGCTTGACCACCTCGGGGGTGAGCAGGTTGGCGGCGCCGATTTCGTCCTGCTTGCCGTAGGGTGAATCCTGCCAGTCAGCGGCCAGGGTGGCTTGGGCGCTGGTGGCCAGGGCGGCGGCGAGCAGCAGGGGCTTGAAGTGGTTCATCCGGAATCTCCTGATCGGGAAGTGATGTCAGGCCCGGATTCTGGGCGGGGGCAAGGGCGAGAAAAAGCGGCGGGCAGGACAATGACTTTTGCGTGTAGGTCAAAGGATGACGGCCCCTCTGCGCGGTGAGGCCTGAAAGCGGCTACCGGTTGAGCGGCATCATTAGCCAGCAGCAGGTCCGCGAAGGTCAGCAGCAGATTGACGCAGCGGTGCAGAGCGTAGACCGCCTGAGCCAGGAGATCGAGCAGTCGGCCAAGTCGATCCAGCAACTGGAGCGTGACAGCAATGCCATCCCTACCGGCTTGCAGCATCGTTTACCAGGCACTTGAGCACCCATGTCCTGCCATGCTGCGCCTGAGCAAACGAAAAATCAGGCCTCCAAAGGTTTCATACAGAGCCTAGGCTCGACTCACGCGCAACCAGCGTAGCCATCGGAGCATCAATACGCTGACGCTCGCCAGTATCATTGATTTGCTCGAAGAGCAGCTCGATGGCCAGGGCAGCCACGTCTTCAAGATGCATGTCCAACGCCGTCAGTGGCGGTGTACTTTCGCGTGCCCGCAAGCCGTCGTAGCGCGTCACCACCTTCACGTCCTGGGGGATCTTGAGCCCTTTGTCCCGCAACGCCCGCACGGCGCCGGTGGCAAAGGCATCGACCGGCACGCACAGGCCGTCGATGTCTGGATGCGCTTGCAACAGTTCAAGGCACGCGGCCGCACCGGCTGCTTCGCCCCCCCCTTCATCTGCCCGAACGATCGCCGGTACCTGGTCGTTGGCGGTGCAGTACGCCCGGTAGGCCTGCTCCATGTCCAGGTAGGAGTGCCGGGATTGCGCCCCGATCACCAGGCCGATGTGCCGGGCGCCCTGTTGGTGCAGGTGGTCGAGCAGCAGTGTCCCGGTGGCTTCGCCATGCATGTCGATGTACGGCAAGGCCTGTGCCTCGGGTTGGCGCCCGATGGACACCAGCTTCACGCCGCGTTTGCGCAAGCGCGCAACGTTCGGGTCGTTGGCGACCGGTTCGATGATCACCGCACCGTCGATATCCAGGCTATCAAGCAGGTCCTGGGCCTCATCCATGGGCGGCACCAGCACCAGCGCCACGCCTCGACGCAGCGCCGCCTCTGTAGCGGTGGCGGCGATTTCCATCAAGAAGCCCAAGCGCGACGACCCACCGGCCACGGCAAAGGGCATGGAGGAGAGCAGGGCAATGGCGTTGGCACGGCCGGTGCGCAGGCGCTGGGCACGCAGGTTGGGGCTGTAACCCAGGCGTTCAGCGACTTCCTTCACCAGTGCCCGGGTCGCCGGATCGACTTGCCCGCGATCATTCAGCGCGTGGGACACGGTGGTGCGCGACACCCCGGCGGCGTTGGCGACATCGGCAATGGTGAGGCGGCGAGACGTGCTGTTGGGCATAGACAGGTGGGCTCTTTGAAGCGATGGCGGCAGTTATACGCTGCCTGAAGGCTATCAGCTACTGAGGCGCGCCGGGGTGATGGATGCGTTGACAGTCGATGTGGACAGGGATACATTTCACCCAAATCGATTTGGGTAAACAAACAAATCGATTTGGTAGGGGAGATGACAGCATTTTTCCTGCCAAGGCTCGTCCAGATCCAAATAACAATAATTCAATGGGCCGTCGCTGGCGGCTCAGGTCGAGGTGGGATATGCCGGATATCGAAAAGAACCCTGTTAGCCCTGTTGATGAGCGCCTGCCCTGGCGCCAGTTGCTGATGTTTGGTGCCCAGCATGTGCTGGTGATGGCGGCATCGCCGATCGCGTCGGTGTTTCTGATGGCCACGGCCCTCGGCTTTTCCAGTGAGCTGACGCTACAGCTGCTCAGCGCCACCTTTCTGGTCTGTGGCCTGGGCACGTTGTTGCAGTCGCTGGGCTTGCGGGGCTGTGGCGCACGCCTGCCGTTCATCATGCTGCCTGGCGGCGCACCGATCATGTTGTTCATCCTGATCGCCCAGCAGAACGGTGTGGCGACGGCATCGGGCGCGGTGATCCTGACGGGCATTTTCTACTTTCTGGTGTTGCCGGTGTTTCGGCGCCTGCTACGGTTTTTCCCTTCGGTGGTCGTGGGCACCATGTTGCTGCTGGTCGCGGTCAACCTGGTCAAGCTGTCGGGCCAGTTGATTGTCGGCCAGCCCGGCAGCGCGCATTTCGCCGCGCCCCAGCAACTGCTGCTGGCCTTTGCCACCATCGCCATCACCGTGCTCTGCGCGCGGCTGTTGCGCGGCACGCTGGGCCAGTTGTCGATCTTGCTGGGCTTGCTGGGCGGCAGTTTGCTTGCAGTGGCCATCGGCGCATTCGACCGCGCAGGCCTTGGTGCCTACCCCTTGTTGAGCCTGCCGACCTTCATGCCGTTCGGCGTGCCGCACTTCGATGTGTTCGCCTCGATCCCGCTGATGCTCTTTTGCCTGGTTTCGATGGTAGAGGCCACCGGCCAGACCGTGGCCATCAGTGAAGCGGTAGACAAACCCCTGGACGTACATAAAGACGTGGTGCGGACGATCCGTGGCGATGCGCTGACCTCGATCTTCGGTGGTTTCATGGGCACTTCGCTGATCATCACCAGCGGCGAAAACATCGGCGTCATCCGCGCCACCCATGTACGTTCACGCTATGTGACTGCAGTTTCCGGCGTGTTGTTGCTGGTCTTCGCCTTGCTTGCCCCGCTGGCACGGTTGATCGAAGGCGTACCTGAAGCCGTGGTCGGCGGTACCAGCCTGATTGTGTTTGCCATCGTCGGCACCATGGGCATCGACATGCTGCGCAAAGTGGACCTGCGCAACCACGGCAACATGTATGTGGTGTCCATCGCCCTGGCCGTCGGGCTACTACCGATTCTTGTGCCTGGCGTCTACAGCCAGTTCCCCAACGGCATCGCCGGGCTGCTCGGCAATGGCGTTGCCATGGGCGCGCTGACCGCGGCTGTCATGAACTTTCTTTTCCATTGCATTGGCCGCCCGCACACCGCCGCGGACGCCAAGGCAAAGCTGATCAACTCCTGACCTGCACACTAAGGTTTTTATATGAACTGCTCCTTTACCCATCACCTGGCAGTTTCGCCAGAGCACCTTGTCGCGCCCGGCCAACTGCTGGCCCCCGACTGGCTGTTGCTGCCGGAAGGGCCGCTCCGAGATCACGCCGTGCGCGTGGTCGATGGCCACTTCGCCGATGTCGGCCCGCTGGCGCTGCTGCAAGGCCGCTATCCCGACCATGCCGTCCTGCGTCTTGAAAACCAGCTGTTGATGCCGGGCTTCATCGATACCCATCACCACCTCAGCCAGAGCTTCGGCAAAGGCCTGGTGTTTGGCGAGCCGTCGGAGATCTTTCGTCGCGTGTGGATTCCCCTTGAGGGCTCGCTGGATACCGACCTGCTGTACCTGACCAGCAAACTGGCCGCCTTCGAGTCGTTGCGTGGCGGTTTCACCACGGTGTGCGATGCCGGTACCCGCTCCAAGGAGGGGGTGGAGGCAATTGCCCAGGCGGTCCATGAAGTGGGCATACGCTGCGTACTGGCCAAAACCTGCAACGATCTGGAAGGCGAGCGTGTACTCGATGCCCGCCAGGTGCTCTCGGTGGCTGAGCAGCACCTGGCCGCGTGGGACAACGACTCGCTGATCACTCCGTCGCTGGCAATCCCCATCCCCGAGATTGCCACCGACCCCACCCTGGGCGCTGCGTACCGCCTGTGCCATGAGGCGGGCAGGGTGTTCCAGAGCCATGTCAACGAACACCTGGTTGCAGTCGAGCGTTCCCTTGAGCGTTACGGGGTAAGGCCCCTCGAGCAACTGCACCGGGCGGGCGCGTTGGGGCCGGGGGCATTGCTGGCCCACGCGACACTGCTGACCTCGAACGAGCTCTGCCTGCTGCGCGATAGCGGCGCAGCCGTGAGCTACAACCCGGTGGCCAGCGCCTGGAAAGGCAATGCCGTTGCCCAGGCGCACCTGATGCACTGCCTGGGAATTCCCGTTGGCCTGGGCACCGACGGCACCCGTGGTGACGGTTTCCGCCTGCTCGATTACGCCGAAGCCGCGCAGCGCTTTGCCCATGGGTTGCCGGTTGGCGACTCGGTGTGTGGCAGCGGCCAGTTGTGGCTGGACATGGGCACCGGTAGCGCCGCTGACGTGCTGGGGCTGGGCAAGGTGACCGGGCGCATCGCGTCGGGTAAGGCGGCGGATTTCCTGCTGGTGGACCTGGCGGTCCCCGAGTTGCTGCCGTCCTGGAACCTGCCCTGGGACCTGGTCAGGCTCGCCAACCGCGACCAGATCCAGGCCGTGGTGGTGCAGGGCAAGGTACGCCTGTGGCAAGGCTGGCCCACTGACTGGGATGCACGCGACCTGATGCGCCGGGTCGATGCGCTGGCCAGAAGCGTCGTCGACCAGGCCCCCATCCATAAAGTGCACCCCTTGCCGAGCGTGGCTTGACTGACAGGAACGAAAGAACGATGAATCTACCCTTCGACCCCCTGTACATCATTGCTGTCGCCGTCGCGTGCGGTGCGCTTATCCAGGGTACGACGGGCATGGGCTTCGCACTGATCGTGGCACCGGTAATGGGGTTGCTGGCGCCGGAGTCCTTGCCCATCAGCCTGCTGATATTGATGTTGCCGCTCAATGCCGCCGTTGCCTGGCGCGAGCGTAGCGCCATCGATTTCAGAGGCAGCTCGTGGATTACCCTGGGGCGTTTTGCCGGCACGTTTGGCGGTCTTTGGATCCTGCTCTTGCTGCCGCTTTCGCAGCTCAACCTGCTGATCGGGCTGTCGACGATCGCCGCGTGCCTGGCCACTTGGTTGGCGCCGTCTTTTGTGCCCGGGCGCCGGGCGCTGATCTCAACCGGCGTGATCACCGGCATCACCGAAACCGCCACCGGTGTGGGCGGCCCGCCGCTCGCCCTGGTGTACCAGCACTCGCCGGTGGCCACCTTGCGGGGCTCTGTGGCCCTGTGCTTTCTGGTGGGAGAGGTGATTTCGCTGGTGGCGCTGGCTGTGGGCGGGCATTTGCACACCGAGCAGGTCTCTCCGGTGCTGGCCCTGTGCGTGCCTTTGGCGCTGGGTGTGGTCGCCAGCCACTGGGCCCGCCACCTGATCAACGAGACGCGCCTGCGCCGCTTCGTACTCATCTTCGCCTTCGTCTCCGGGGCGCTTCTGCTGGTGCAATAAGCCCCCCCATCGCATTCCACAACAAGTACAAAAAAGGAATTCGTCATGTTTGCCTTGAACAACCCGATTACCCGGGCGGCTCTGTTGTGCACGTCTGCCTGGTCCGCCATGGCGGATGCAGGCTTGATCGATGACAGCAAGGCCACGGTATTGCTGCGCAATTACTACTTCGACCGCGACTACAGTGACACCGGTGCGGTGCAAAGCCAGCGCCAGGAGTGGGCCCAGGGCTTCATCATCAAAGGCACTTCCGGCTACACCCCGGGCGCTGTGGGCGTGGGCCTGGATGTCCTGGGCCTGGTGGGCGTCAAACTGGACAGCAGCCCGGACCGCACTGGCACCGAACTGCTGCCCTATGACCATGACGATGGCCGTGCGCCGGCCAGCTATGGCCGTTTGGGGCTGACCGCCAAGGTGCGCTTGTCGCGCACCGAACTGCGCTTGGGGGAACTGATGCCAGACGTGCCCATCCTGCGCTTCAATGACGGTCGGTTGCTGCCGCAGACCTTTCAAGGCGCCATGCTGACCTCCAGGGAGATCGATCGCCTTGTCCTGCATGTCGGCCAGATCCACGCCTTCAGCCCGCGCAGTGCCGCAGACAGCGAAGACCTTTACCCCTCGGTCGGCGGCCGTACCGTTGCAACCGCGACCTCTGACCGATTCACCTACGCCGGCGGCGAGTACCGCCTGGGCAAGGATTCGGCGCTAGGGTTGTGGACGGCGGAGCTGGACAACGTCTACCGGCAGAACTACTACAGCCTCACGCACTATCAACCGGTTGGCGGTTGGACGGTCGGCGGTGTGCTGGGAGCGTTCGACACCCGCGACACAGGCCGTTCGCTGGCAGGCGCGCTGGACAACCAGGCGGCTTCACTGCTGCTGTCTGCCGCCCATGGTGGTCACCGGTTCTACATGGGGTGGCAGCGAATGTACGGGGAGGACGGTTGGGTCACGATCGACCGCTCGCTGGGCAGCACCTTGGCCAACGACATGTTCGCCAACACCTTCGTGTACGCCAACGAGCGGTCCTGGCAACTGCGTTACGACTACAACTTCGCCGCGCTGGGCATACCGGGGTTGACGCTGTTGGTACGCTACGCCCACGGCGACCATATCCATAGCGCCGAGACCTCCAACGGGCGGGAGTGGGCGCGTGATGTGGGGCTGACGTATACCTTTCAGTTTCGCAGCCTTCAGGGGCTCAGCGTTCGTTGGGTCAACGCTGAGGTGGGGCGGGATTTTGGGGTAAGCGATTTTACTGAGAACCGGTTGATTGTGAGTTTGCCGGTCGAACTCTTTTAAACTCAAAACCGCTCCCACTACCTCACCCTTTGGACCCGCAAAGCATCACCGCCAACGCCCTGCCTGAGTCGCCAACCCAATCAGCTCCCGCAACCCACTGGTGCCCAGCTTGCGATAAAGACGCTTGATATAGGTGGCCGCACTGGAAGGGCGTACCCCCAGGCTCACAGCGATTTCATCGTTGTCGATACCGCTCAGCAGCAAGCGCAGCAGCTCCCGGTCACGCAACGTCAACTCCGGATACAGGCCAGCCAGCCGCTCGGTCAGCAACAGCGGC
The DNA here is from genome assembly GCF_040984075.1 of Pseudomonas sp. I2. NCBI lineage: Bacteria > Pseudomonadati > Pseudomonadota > Gammaproteobacteria > Pseudomonadales > Pseudomonadaceae > Pseudomonas > Pseudomonas sp. I2. The sequence continues at coordinate 14,870 of NZ_JBCGFQ010000016.1, read as the reverse complement.
AGTTCATTGGCTTGCAGGTAAGCCAGGTAATGCATCCGCACGATCTGCATCAACAGCGGCGCCGAGGCCTCCATGAAGTCCAGCTCCTGGGCAGAAAAGCTGCCGTGTTCACGCCCTCGGTAGAAGTTCACCGACAGCCAGCGCCCCTTGTCACAGCTGGCCAGCAGTGCGAGCCGCTCGGCGATCTTCGGTTGCTCGTAGCAGATGCGCCGGTATTCAGCATGGCCGATGTCGTCGATACGTTGGCGCTGCACCACGATTCGCTCGCCGCCATTGCTGCAGGCCATGGCGTGCTGGTTGCCGTCCTGGCTGTAGAAGCGCTCGGCATAACGGCTGGAAATCTGCAACAGCGACACTTCGCGGGCCCGGTCGGCGAAGGTGAACACCTGGGGGTTGCGGCGTGGCGCGTAGGCGAACACCGTGCACTGCGCCAGGGGAATGCCGCTGCCAATCAACTGCAGCAGGTCGCCGGCCAGTTGCCGCCGATGGTTCTCTCCAACCCGGCCCAGCAAGGCGGCTGCCTGCCCGATGTTCAGGCAGCGCTCCGGCTCGATCGTGCGCAGCGGCCAGAATTGCATATCCGTTTCCTCACTAGGGCGTCGACTTCGAGCACTGTACGCCAGTCTATCAGGCGGCGGTTCGGTTAGCCGACAGCGGCAGACACAAGGCCAACAGCGCCCCGACCAGCATGAGCACGCCTGCGTAGATGAACCCGGCCGTGAAGCCTTGGGTCAGGTCCTTGAGCCAGCCCACCAGCAGTGGGTTCAGGGCCGAGCCCAGGTTGCCGAGGGCATTGATCAGGGCAATGCCCAGCGCCCGGGCTTCGATGCTCAAGCACTGGTCGGGCGTGGTCCAGAAAATCGACATAGCCGTGTAGGAGCCGGCCGCGGCCAGGCATACACCGGTCAACTGCAGCGTCGCGCCACCGCCGGGCAGCGCCAGCAACCAGCCGATCGCCGCCAGCAACATGGGCAGCACCAAATGCCAGCGGCGTTCGGCGGTGCGATCCGAATGCAGTCCCCAGACGACCATCGAGACGATGGTCACGACCTGGGGGACGGCGGCAAGCAGGCCGATCGCCTGGTGGCTCCCGGTACTGTTGAAGCTCTTGACGATCAAGGGTGTCCATACCGCAATCATCGCCAGCGTGTTGACCAGGCAGAAATACACCATGCCGAACAACAGGATGCGCGGCGAGGCCAGCTCCATCAGCACGCTGCGTGGCGCTGCTGCCGGCTTGCCGGGGCCCTTGCGCTCGGCGTCCAGCGCAGCGAGCAGCAATGCTTGCTCCTTGGCATCGAGCCAGTTGGCCTGGCGCGGGCTGTCATCCAGGTAACGGAACACCACGAACCCGACCAGCACCGAGGGCAACCCCTCGAGCAGGAACAGCCATTGCCATCCTTTCAAACCCCAGGTGCCGTCGAGCCCGAGGATCAGCCCCGACAATGCCGAGCTGAAACCCGCCGTGAACGGCATGGCGATCATGAACAGCGCATTGGCCCTGGCGCGGTAGGCGCTCGGGAACCACAGGGTGAGGTACAGCAGCACGCCGGGCAGGAATCCGGCTTCGGTAATGCCCACCACGATCCGCAGCAGGTACAGGGACAGTGGGCCAGTGGCGAACAACGTCGCGGTCGAGGCCAGCCCCCAGGCAATCATCAAGCAACCGATCCAGCGTCGGGCGCCAATACGGGCCAAGGCCAGGTTACTGGGGATACCGCAGGCGATATAAGCGACATAGAACAGCGTCGTGGCGAGGCCGAACTGGGTACTGCTCAACTGCAGGTCGGCCATCATCGTCAGGCCGGCGAAGCCGATGTTGATCCGGTCCAGGAACGACAGCACGAAGCACAGGAACAAGAAGGGGATCAACCGACGGGCAACTTTGCGCCCGACACGGTGATAGTCACTGGATGCGCAGGCAGGCGCGGCCTCGGCGACAGCGTGGGTCATGGGGACCACCTGATTGTTATTATTGGGAAGTCCATTGCCCGGCGGGCGCCGGGCGACGGGGACAGGCCAGCTAAAGATCGCGCGAGGCGATCTCGACCAGTTGGGCGAAACGCTCGGCATCGCCCAGCGCTTCGGCCGCCAGCAGGGCCAGTTTGACCAACATCAGCTCCCGCTTGCCTTCGGGCGTGCGGTCCAGGCTGTCGGCCAGGTGGTCGTAGAGGGTTTCCAGATCGGCGATGGTCAGGGTCGACATGATGCTCTCCTCAGTGATTGCCCAGGGCGCTATGGATGCCGGCCACCAGCGCAGCTGCGCTCAGGGTTTGCCAACGCGCGCATACGTGTTGGTCCGGACGGGCCAGGTAGGCACCGCCCAGCGGTGCCCCATAGCGTTGGCGCAGGCGGCCACTGCGATCATCCAGGGACAAGTCCGCGCCCTTGACCTGGGCACCCACGGCGATCACCCGAAGCGGTACTCCTTGCGCCTGCAAGCTCGAAACCTGGGCCTGAACGTCCTGTGGCAGTTCTGCGGCATCGCTGAACCAGAGCAGATGAAACGCCGCCCCAAGGTGATCGAAGAGGAAGTCGTCGTCGCCCAGGCGCAGGTTCAGCAGCGTAGCGCCTACCCGTGGCCCCTGGGTGAACAGGTGGTCATCGTCGTCCCGGCAATTGAGCGGCGAGTCGCAATAGTCATGCGGCCTGGAGGTGCGCCAGTGGTACAGCGGCCGAACGAACGCCTGGCTCAGCGACAAGGACAGCACCGCATCGCGCAGCAAGCGCTGCCCCGTGCTGGGTGGTGTCATGAAGCGTGTGCTCTTTCCCGCCTCCTGGATGATCTCGCGAGCCGCGCCCACCCGTTCATGGCTATAGGAGGGCAACAGTTCAGGGCCAGCCAGGCCTTTGATCTGCAAGGCCAGTTTCCAGCACAGGTCGCTGACGTCCTGAAACCCGGTATTCGCCCCGCGCACGCCGAAAATCGGCAGCAAGTGGGCGGCATCTCCCGCGAACACAACCCGCCCTTGGATGTACTCGGGCAGTGTCAACGCACGTGCCGAATACACCGAGCTCCAGTCCAACGCCCAACGACGATCCTGCACACCCACCAAGGCCAGCTGCGCGTCGATACGCGCGCGCAACGACTCGGGCGACAGCGCCTGCTCGGGCGTTTCGTCAGCCGGCAACTGGTAGTCGATACGCCAGATATCGTCCGGCTCACGGTGCATCAATACCGTGTTCCCCGGGTTCCAGGGTGGGTCGAAGTAGGCCAGCCGTTCGGTGGGCAGGTCGATCTTGATACGGATATCGGCAATCACGAAGCGGCCTTCATAGGCTGCCCCTTCCAGTTTCAGGCCAAGGAGGCTACGCAGGGCCGAGCGTGCACCGTCGGCCGCGATGACCCAGCTGCTTTCCAGTGAGTACAGGCCGGCTGGCGTATCCACCTCCAGGCATGCGTGATCATCGTGCTGGCGTACCTCGACAACCTTGTTGCCCCAGCGCAGCTCGATCAGCGGGTTGGCCTGGGCGGCCTGCACCAGTTCATGCTCCAGGCATGGCTGCTGCAGGTTGGTCATGGGCGGGAAGCGGTCGTCGTCATCGTGGGGCGCTTCCATGCGGTACACCAGCTGGTTGCGGTAGAACGAATTGCCGAAGCGCCAGGCAAGCCCGGCCTGGGTGACTCGATCAGCGACACCCACCTGCTGCAGGATCTCCAGCGAACGACGCGTGAAGACGATGGCACGGCTGCCCTCGCTGACCTGCTGCTCGGCCTCCAGCACCACGCTGGGGATGCCATATCGCGCAAGCTCCAATGCCGCCGTCAGGCCAATGGGGCCGGCGCCGACCACCACGACCGCCTCACGATGGCGGGAGACGGCACCCACGGCCGCGGTAAAGGCGGGATAGACCTGGTAATCGAAATAAAGCGAGCGTCGTGGCTCGACCGATGGGCAGTGCATGCTGAATGCTCTCCGATGTTCTTGTGTTTGTGGGCAGAGACCACTGAAATCGAAGGCAATCCTAATCGCGATGTTTTGCCGCCCATGTCCCCATAAAGGGACAAGCGTTCATCAAGCGGCCAGGTGAAGGTGCGCTGGCAGCAGGGAGAGAGCAGCCCGCTGCTCTCTCCCTGCGCCCAATGGGTATCAATGCACCAACATACCGGTGAACACATACGCCTGCGACAACGTGATCAAACCGATGATGGCGGCGAAGATCAGGCTGTGCTTGAGGGTAAAGCGGAACAGGTCCGACTCCTTGCCAACGATGCTGGTGGCGGCGCAGGCCACGGCGATCGACTGTGGCGAGATCATCTTGCCGGTCACGCCGCCACTGGTATTGGCAGCCACCAGCAGGGTGTCGCTGACGCCGATCTGGTGCGCGGTGGTGGCCTGCAGCGAGCCGAACAGCGCGTTGGACGAGGTGTCGGAGCCAGTCAGGAACACGCCCAGCCAGCCGAGGAACGGCGAGAAGAACGGGAACGCCGCGCCAGTACCGGCCAGCACCAGCGCCAGGGTGGTGGACATGCCCGAGTAGTTGGTGACGAAGGCGAAGGCCAGCACCATGCCGATGGACAGGATCGGCAGCTTCAGTTCGACCAGGGTCTCCTTGAAGCTGGCAAGGCCTGTCTTCCAGTCGATGCGCAGGACGAACATCGACAACAGCGCCGACAGCAGGATCGCGCTACCGCCCGCCGACACCAGGTCGAACTTGTACACCGCCGCCATGGGAGTGGGCTCGGCGACGATGGGCGCGGCCTTCATCACCAACTGGTCCAGATGCGGGATGGCGAGCACCAGTACCAGTTGCTCCAGCGCTCCGCCCGGAGCGAACAGGGCCTTGAACGGCTTGAGCGTCCAGATGGTCACCAGCACGGTGAGGATTAGGAACGGCGACCAGGCCTTGAGGATCTGCCCGAAGGCGTAGGGCGAGGGCGTGGCGCTGCGAGCGCCGGAGAAGCCGCCCATCACGGCGGCGCCGCCAGACATGCCGACGACCTCGCAATCCGCAGCGCGGGTCGGTTGCCAGACCTTGAGGAACAGCGTCAGCGACACGATGCTGACCAGCGCCGACGTGATGTCCGGCAACTCCGGGCCGATGTAGTTGGAGGTCAGGTACTGGGTGATGGCGAAACTGCTACCGGCCACCAGGGCGGCGGGCCAGGTCTCCTTGACGCCGCGCCAGCCATCCATGATCGCCACCAGCCAGAACGGCACGATGACCGACAACAGAGGCAACTGGCGCCCGGCCATGGCGCCGATCTTGAAGGCGTCGATGCCGGTCACCTGCCCGGCGACGATGATCGGCACGCCCAGGGCACCGAAGGCCACCGGGGCGGTGTTGGCGATCAGGCACAGGCCGGCGGCATACAGCGGGTTGAAGCCCAGGCCCACGAGCAGGGCGCCGGTGATTGCCACAGGCGCACCGAAACCTGCCGCGCCTTCGAGGAAGGCGCCGAAGGAGAAGCCGATCAGCAGCACCTGCAGGCGCTGGTCGTCGGTGATCGACAGTACCGAACTGCGGATCACCTCGAACTGGCCGCTCTTGACCGTGAGCTTGTAGAGGAACACCGCCGCGACGATGATCCAGGCGATCGGCCACAGGCCGTAGGCGAAGCCGTAGCCGGCGGCGGCGAAGGCCATGTCCAGGGGCATGCCGTAGGCCAGGGTGGCGACGAGGATCGACAGCACCAGGGTGAGGGTGCCGGCCAGGTAGCCTTTCATGCGAAAGACGGCGAGGGCGACGAAGAAAAAGATGATCGGGATCAGCGCGACCAGCGCCGACAGGCCTAGGCTGCCGAGCGGGGTGTACATCTGTTGCCAGGTTTGCATGTCAAAAGCCTCTTCTTATTGTTGGTAGCTTGTCAGGGGGGGGGCGTGTCGACGGGGATGAGGTCTCCGGGTGGGTCAGTGGTCAGGTGGTGTCTGTTCGGGCCTGTTCGTGGGCACGCCCGCTCCCACAGGGCCTTGCAAGTCACACCATTGGTGATCGACTTGGCCCTGAGAGCCGGCTTGCCGGCGATGGGCTGCAAGGCAGCCCGGTACAGATTCAGCGCGCCTGCTTGAAACGCAGCCGCCAGGCATGCAGCAGCGGCTCGGTATACCCGCTGGGCTGCTCACGCCCCTTGAACACCAGGTCGCTGGCTGCGCGGAAGGCATACGAGCTCTCGAAATCCGATGCCATCGGCCGGTACGCGGGGTCGCCGGCATTCTGCTCGTCGACCACCCGCGCCATGCGCTCCAGCGTCGCGCGAACCTGGTCGGCGCTGACCACGCCGTGGTGCAGCCAGTTGGCGATGTGCTGGGCGGAGATGCGCAGGGTGGCGCGGTCTTCCATCAGGCCGACGTCGTGGATGTCCGGCACCTTGGAGCAACCGACCCCCTGTTCGACCCAGCGCACCACGTAGCCGAGGATGCCCTGGCAGTTATTGTCCAGTTCCGCCTGGATCTCGGCGGTGCTCCAGTCGCGCGTGGGGCTGACCGGCACGCTGAGCAGGTCACGCAGCAGGCTTTCGCGCTGGCTGTGCAGGTCGATGCGTTCGAGCTCCCGCTGCACCTGGCGCACGTCTACCTGGTGGTAGTGCAGGGCATGCAGGGTGGCGGCGGTGGGCGAGGGCACCCAGGCGGTAGTGGCGCCGGCCTTGGGGTGGGCGATCTTCTGTTCGAGCATGGCCGCCATCAGGTCCGGCATGGCCCACATGCCCTTGCCGATCTGTGCACGGCCGCGCAGGCCGCAGTCCAGCCCCACCAGCACGTTGTTGCGTTCGTAGGCCTGGATCCACGGGGTGGACTTCATGTCGCCCTTGCGCAGCATGGCGCTGGCTTCCATGGCCGAGTGCATCTCGTCGCCCGTGCGGTCGAGGAACCCGGTGTTGATGAACACCACGCGGCTGGCCGCCTCGGCGATGCACGCCTTGAGGTTGACGCTGGTGCGCCGTTCCTCGTCCATGATGCCCATCTTCAGGGTGTGGCGGGCCAGGCCGAGCAGGTCTTCGACACGGCCGAACAACGTATCGGCAAAGGCGACTTCGGCCGGGCCGTGCATCTTCGGCTTGACGATGTAGACGCTGCCGTTGCGCGAGTTGCCGCGCCGGCGCAGGTCGTGGAGGGCGGCCAGGCTGGTGACCACCGCATCGAGGATGCCTTCGGGAATCTCCTGACCTTGCTCGTCGAGAATGGTCGGGGTGCTCATCAAGTGGCCGACGTTGCGCACGAACAGCAGCGAGCGCCCCGGCAGGGTCAGTGGCGCGCCATCGCGGCCGTGGTAGGTGCGGTCGGGGTTCAGGGTGCGGGTGAAGGTCTGGCCACCCTTGCGCACGCGCTCGGCCAGGTCGCCCTTCATCAGGCCCAGCCAGTTGCGGTAGACGGCCACCTTGTCGTCGGCATCGACCGCGGCCACCGAGTCTTCGCAGTCCATGATGGTGGTCAGCGCCGACTCCAGCAGCAGGTCCTTGATCCCGGCGGCGTCGGTGCTGCCGATGGGGCTGGTCGGGTCGATCTGGATTTCCACGTGCAGGTCGTGGTGCACGAGCAGTACGGCGGCTGGCGACGAGGCTTCGCCCTGGTGGCCGACGAACTGACCCGGTTGGGCCAGGCCGGTCGCCTCACCGTTTTTCAGCGAGACCTGCAACTGGCCGGCCACCACCTGGTAGGCACTGGCCTCGACGTGGGAGGCGCCCTGCAGCGGGAAGGCCTGGTCGAGGAAGGCGCGGGCGAAGGCGATCACCCGCGCACCGCGTACCGGGTTGTAGTCGGGGCCTTTGGCCGCACCGTCGTCTTCGGCGATCGCGTCGGTGCCGTACAGGGCGTCGTACAGCGAGCCCCAGCGGGCGTTGGCGGCATTGAGGGCATAGCGCGCGTTCATCACCGGCACCACCAGTTGCGGCCCCGCCTGCACGGCGATCTCGCTGTCGACGTGCTCGGTGCCGACCTTGACCGTTTCAGGTTGCGGCAGCAGGTAGCCGATGCGGGTGAGAAAGTGCTGGTAGGCGTCCATGTCGGTCACCGGCCCAGGATGCGCTCGGTGCCAGGTATCCAGTTCGGCCTGCAGGCGGTCGCGTTCGGCCAGCAGGGCGCGGTTGCGCGGGGCCAGGTCGTGCACCAGGGCATCGAGGCCCTTCCAGAAACGCTCCGCTGCGACCTCGGTCCCGGGGAGCACCTCATCCTCGATGAAACGCTTGAAGTTCTCCGCCACCTGCAAACGCTGGCAAGGCACGCGTTCGGTCATGCTCGTCTCTCCTATCACTGGGTCCATCTGTTCTTGAAGCCGCGCTCAGAGCGCGGCGATACCGGCTGCGGCCACTTGGGCGTCCTGCTCGGCCTTGACGCCGGAAACCCCCACGGCGGCGACCACCTGGCCGTCCACCCGCAGCGGCAGGCCGCCTTCGAGCGAGGTCAGCAGCGGCGCGCTGACGAACGCTGTGCGCCCGCCGTTGACCATCTCTTCATAGCCTTTGGTGTCACGCCGGCCGAGGGCCGCGCTACGGGCCTTCTCGGTGGCGATGTAGGCCGCGATGGGCGCGCAGCCGTCGAGGCGCTGGAGGGCCAGCAGGTGGCCGCCGTCATCGACCACGGCGATGCACACCGCCCATTGGTTGCGCTGCGCCTCTTCGTGGGCAGCGGCGAGGATGCGGGCGACGTCGGCCTGCTCGAGTACAGCTTTGCGTTGCATGGCGTTCTCCTAGACGAGTGCTTCTTCCACCAGCTCGATCCAATGGCGCACAGGCGTGCGTCCGGCGCCGTCGAGGTGGGTCTGGCAGCCGATGTTGGCGGTGACGATGACTTCCGGGTTGCCGCTTTCCAGGGCGTTGAGCTTGTTGTCGCGCAATTGCCGTGACAGCTCGGGCTGGGTCAGCGAGTAGGTGCCGGCCGAGCCGCAGCACAGGTGGCTGTCGGGCACCTGGGTCAGGCTGAAGCCCAGGCGTTCGAGCACGTCTTCCACGGCGCCACCGAGTTTCTGCGCATGTTGCAGGGTGCATGGGCAATGGAAGGCCAGGCGCCGGTCGCCGTGGATGCCCAGGCGCTCCAGCGGCTCGGCGCGCAGCACCTCGACCAGGTCGCGGGCCAGGGCACTGACCCGTGTGGCCTTGGCGGCGTAGGTCGGGTCATGCTCGAGCAGGTGGCCGTAGTCGCGCACGAAGGCGCCGCAGCCGCTGGCGGTTTGCACGATGGCCTCGGCACCGGCCTCGATGGCCGGCCACCAGGCGTCGATGTTGCGGCGGGCGCGTTCCAGGCCCTTGTCCTGGGCATTGAGGTGATAGTCTACCGCGCCGCAGCAACCGGCCTCGCGGGCTGGCGTCACCGAGATGCCCAGGCGATCGAGCACGCGGGCGGCGGCGGCATTGGTGTTGGGGGACAGGGACGGTTGCACGCAGCCTTCGAGCATCAGCACACGACGGGCATGCAGCACCCGGGGACGCGGCTTGGCCGGGTGCGGATGGCGCGGCAGCTTGGCTTGCAGTGTCTGCGGCAGCAGCGGGCGGAAGGCCTTTGCGGTGCGAGTCAGGGCTTTGAACACGGCCGGCCGAGGCACCACCGTGCGCAGGCCTTCGCGAAGCAGGCGCTCGCCGAACGAACGCGGTACTCGTGCCTCGACCACGGCACGGCCGATGTCCAGCAGGTCGTGGTACTGCACGCCGGAGGGGCAGGTGGTTTCGCAGTTGCGGCAGGTCAGGCAACGGTCCAGGTGGGTCTGGGTCTTGGCAGTGACCTCCTGGCCTTCGAGCACCTGCTTGATCAGGTAGATGCGCCCACGCGGGCCGTCCAGCTCGTCGCCCAGCAACTGGTAAGTGGGACAGGTGGCGGTGCAGAACCCGCAGTGCACGCACGAGCGCAGGATCCGCTCGGCTTTCTCGGCGCGGGGAAGGCTTTTGGCTTGTTCGCTCAGGTTGGTTTGCATGGCGCGCTCTCAGATTTCGGCGTACAGACGGCCCGGGTTGAAGATGCCCTGGGGGTCGAGTTGCTGCTTGAGGTTGCGGTGGTAGCGCAGCAGCGGTTCGGCCAGTGGGTGGAAAGGGGCCGGGTCTGGTTGGTGGAGGGTCGCGTGGCCGCCCAGGCGGGCCACGGCCTGGCGAATCAGCACAGGCGGCGCGTCGGACTTCAGCCAGCGCTGCGCGCCGCCCCAGTCCAGCAGTTGCCGGCCCGGCAGTTCGAGCGGTGGGCTGTTGTGCGGCAGCGAAAGGCGCCACAGTGGCTCGGGCGCTTCGAAAAAGTCCAGGCGCTGCTCGCGCAGGTCAGCCCAGTAGCGGCCATCGAGGGCCTCGCCACCCAAGCGTTCGACCGCCGAGGCTACCGAGCCTTCGCCGCCTTCCAGGCGCAGGTACAGGGCTTTGCCATCGTGGCAGGCCGCGCTGATCGGAATCGGTTGCTGGCCCCATTCGGCCAGCTCGCCCAGGGCCTGGTGCACGTCCATCTCCAGGCGCAGGCTCTGGCACTTGCGCGGCTTGGGCAGCACTTTCAGCGAAACCTCGGTCAGCAGCCCCAGGCAGCCGAAGCTGCCGACCATCAGGCGCGACAGGTCGTAGCCGGCGACGTTCTTCATGACCTCGCCGCCGAAGCGCAGCAGCTTGCCGTGGCCGGTGATGACGCGGGTGCCGAGCACGTAGTCGCGAACCGAGCCGGCCCACGGGCGGCGCGGGCCGGACAGCCCGGCGGCGACCATCCCGCCCAACGTGGCCTCGCGGCCCAGGTGCGGCGGCTCGAAGGGCAGCATCTGCCCGGCGGCATCCAGCGCGGCCTCGATGTCCAGCAGCGGCGTGCCGGCCCGTGCGGTCAGCACCAGCTCGGTCGGGTCGTAGCTGACGATGCCGCGGTGGCTGCGGGTGTCGAGCACGTCGCCGCTCACCGGTCGGCCGAGCATGGCTTTGCTGTTGCTGCCCTGGATGCGCAACGGCGTGCGTTCGTTGAGCGCCTGGTTGACCTGCTCCAGCAGGGCGGCGCTGGCGTCGTGATCGTGTCGCATCAGAAACGCTCCAGTTCAGGGAACGGCAGCTTGCCGTGGTGCACGTGCATCGAGCCGAACTCGGCGCAGCGGTGCAGGGTGGGGATGTTCTTGCCGGGGTTGAGCAGGCCTTGCGGGTCGAAGGCATGCTTGACCGCGTGGAACAGGGTCAGCTCGTCGCTGTTGAACTGCGCGCACATCTGGTTGATCTTCTCGCGCCCCACGCCGTGTTCGCCGGTGATGCTGCCGCCGACCGCCACGCACAGTTCGAGGATCTTGCCGCCCAGGGCTTCGGCGCGCTCCAGCTCGCCAGGTTGGTTGGCATCGAAGAGGATCAGCGGGTGCATGTTGCCGTCGCCGGCATGGAACACGTTGGCCACGCGTAGCCCATATTCGTGCGACAGCTCGGCGATGCCGTTGAGCACCCCGGGGAGTGCGCGGCGAGGGATGGTGCCGTCCATGCAGTAGTAGTCCGGGGAGATTCGCCCCACGGCGGGGAAGGCGTTCTTGCGCCCGACCCAGAAGCGTGCCCGCTCGGCCTCGTCGCAGGCCAGGCGCACGTCGGTGGCGCCGGCGGCCTTGAGCACCGCCTCGACCTGCACGCAGTCGTCCTGTACGTCGGCTTCCACGCCGTCGAGCTCGCACAGCAGGATGGCGGCGGCATCCACCGGGTAGCCGGCGTGGATGAAGTCTTCGGCGGCGCGGATCGACAGGTTGTCCATCATCTCCAGGCCCCCGGGGATGATGCCGGCGGCGATGATGTCGCCTACCGCGCGCCCGGCCTTTTCCACCGAGTCGAAGCTGGCCAGCAGCACCCGCGCGACCTGGGGCTTGGGCAGCAGCTTGACGGTCACCTCGGTGACGATGCCGAGCATGCCTTCGGAGCCGGTGAACAGTGCCAGCAAGTCGAAGCCGGGTGCGTCCAGGGCGTCGCTGCCCAGGGTCATGTAGTCGCCCTCGACGGTGAGGATCTCGACCTTGAGCAGGTTGTGCACGGTCAGGCCGTACTTCAGGCAGTGCACGCCGCCGGCGTTCTCGGCGACATTGCCGCCGATCGAGCAGGCGATCTGCGAGGATGGGTCGGGGGCGTAGTACAGGCCGTGGGGGGCCGCGGCCTGGGAAATCGCCAGGTTGCGCACCCCTGGCTGGACGCGGGCGAAGCGGCCTTCGGGGTTGATCTCGATGATGCGGTTGAAGCGCGCCATCACCAGCAGGATGCCTTGCTCCAGCGGCAGGGCGCCGCCGGACAGCCCGGTACCGGCGCCGCGGGCCACCACCGGCACCTGGCGGGCATGGCAGATCTTCAGCAGGGCCTGCACCTGCTCCAGGCGCTCGGGCAGCACCACCAGCAGGGGCACCACGCGGTAGGCGCTGAGGCCATCGCATTCGTAAGGGCGCAGGTCTTCCTGGCTATGGAGAATCTCCAGGTCAGGCAGGGCCTGGCGTAGTGCCGAGAGCAGGGCGGCCTTGTCGACTCGAGGCAGTGCGCCATCGACGCGCTCGTCGTAGAGAATGTTCATAAGGCTCACTTGTATTTTTGTTGTTCTTGGCGGCAGCCGGCGCGCTTGGGGCCTGGTCCACCCGAAGCTGGCCCACCGGGCCGACGTCGAGCGTAGGCTGCGCGTTCCGAGCCTGTGAGTCGATGAGCGGGTGAACTGGTCGGACCACTTTTTTGGCGTGAGGGGCGAATGTGGGTAGTAGCATCAGGTTTTTTGCGTGAAACTCGTCCCCGAAGCGCACGATAACAAGAAGCTGGTCCGACCAGTTGAGAGGTGGCGATGGACACCGTTGATTCACGCAAGCAAAGCAAGACGCAAGTCGCCGACCAGGTGGCCGAGCGCATCGAAAAGCTGATCGTCGATGGTGTGCTCAAGGTAGGCCAGGCATTGCCTTCCGAGCGGCGCCTGGTGGAGAAACTGGGCTGCTCCCGCTCGGCGTTGCGCGAAGGCCTGCGGGTGCTGCGTGGGAGGGGTATCGTTGAGACCGAGCAAGGGCGAGGCTCGTTCGTCGCAGACTTGAGCCGAACAGGGAATGCGACGCCGCTGATGCATCTGTTCAGCTCGCAGCCACGCACCTTGTTCGATTTGCTGGAGGTGCGGGCGCTCCTGGAGGCGGAGTCGGCGAGGCTGGCCGCGTTGCGTGCCACCGATGTCGACCGGGTGCTGATCAAGCGACGCTACGACGAGATGGTCGATGCCCAGGAGCATCCCTACTCACATGACCCGCAAGAGCACGCCCGGCGCGACCATGCCTTCCACCGGGCGATCAGCGAGGCGTCGCACAACCCGGTCTTGGTGCATACCCTGCAATCACTCAGCGATTTGATGCTGAGTACCGTTTTCGCCTCGGTCAATAATCTCTACTGTCGGCCCGCGCAGAAGCGACAGATCGATCGCCAGCACTCACGGCTCTACCATGCGGTGATGGAGCAGTTGCCCGAACAGGCCCAGCGAGCGGCGCGGGAGCATATCAACAGCGTCCGCGACAACTTGCGCGAGATCGAGCAAGAAGAACAGCGCCTCGTTCGGGCGACCATGCGTTTGGAGGGGTGGAAGTAGCAGCTGCAAGCTTCAAGCGGCAAGCTGCAAGAAAAAGCTGATCGGCTTCTACTTGCAGCTTACCGCTTGAAGCTTGCCGCTTACTCCCCGCGAATCGAGAAGTTGGCCATGTGCTCCAGGCCTTTGATCAGCGCCGAGTGGTCCCAGTTGCCGCCGCCGAGGGCGACGCAGGTGCTGAACACTTGCTGGGCGTTGGAGGTGTTGGGCAGGTTGATGCCCAGTTCCTTGGCGCCTTGCAGGGCCAGGTTCAGGTCCTTCTGGTGCAGGTTGATGCGAAAGCCCGGGTCGAAGGTGCCCTTGATCATGCGCTCGGCATGCACTTCGAGGATCTTCGAGGAGGCGAAGCCGCCCATCAGCGCTTCGCGGACCTTGGCCGGGTCGGCGCCGTTCTTGGCGGCGAACAGCAGGGCCTCGCCGACGGCCTGGATGTTCAGGGCGACGATGATCTGGTTGGCCACCTTGGCGGTCTGGCCGTCGCCATTGCCGCCGACGCGGGTGATGTTCTTGCCCATGGCCTCGAACAGCGGCAGGGCGCGTTCGAAGGCGTTCGGGCAGCCGCCGACCATGATGCTCAGGGTGCCGGCCTTGGCGCCGACTTCACCGCCGGAGACCGGGGCGTCCAGGTAGGCGGCGCCGGTGGCCTTGATCTTCTCGGCGAAGACCTTGGTGGCGGTGGGCGAGATCGAGCTCATGTCGATCACGATCTTGTTCGGGCCAACGCCTTCGGCCACGCCGTTTTCACCGAACAGGACGGCTTCGACCTGTGGGGTGTCGGGGACCATGACGATGATGAACTCGGCTTCCTGGGCCACTTCCTTCGGGTTGGCCAGGGCGACGGCGCCTGCGGCGATCAGGTCGGCCGGAGCGGCATCGTGGTGGGTGGAAACGAAGAGGCTATGACCTGCTTTTTGCAGGTTCTGGGCCATGGGCTTGCCCATGATGCCGGTGCCGATGAAACCGATTTTAGCCATGAGAGATTACCTCGTTGTATTTGTTGAATCTCGGTGGAGCAGGCGACGCTGGGAATATGGAAGCCAGCCGGGGCTGCCCCTTCGAGAGCATTCTCAGATCGCGTTGTGGGTCTTCAGCCAGCCCAGGCCCGCCTCGGTGGTGGTCAGTGGCTTGTACTCCGCGCCCACCCAGCCCTGGTAGCCGATGCGGTCCAGGTGTTCGAACAGGAAGCGGTAGTTGATCTCGCCGGTGCCAGGTTCGTTGCGGCCGGGGTTGTCGGCCAGCTGAATGTGGTTGATCAACTTCAGGTTGGCTTCCATGGTGCGCGCCAGGTCACCTTCCATGATCTGCATGTGATAGATGTCGTACTGCAGGAACAGGTTGGCGCTGCCGACTTCGGCCTGGATCTCCAGGGCCTGTTTGGTGGTGTTCAGGTAGAAGCCGGGGATGTCGCGGGTGTTGATCATTTCCATGACC
>NZ_JBCGFQ010000015.1:0-109013 GCF_040984075.1 Pseudomonas sp. I2 | reverse complement strand
GGGCGGGCGCAGCCAGGCGAACAGGTTCATAGCTGGTACCGCAGGGCCAGGCTGCTCTGCAGGCGCTGGGCCTGGCGCAGGGACTCGCGCAGGATGCGCCGGTCCAGGTGGTTGAGGCTGTCCGGGTCGAGCCGGTTGGAGTAGGGCAGGTTGTCGCGGGTCTGGCGCTGGTGCTGTTGCATGCGGGTCTGCTGGATGAAGTGGTAGGCCTCCTCGTAGGCGGCGCCATCGAGCGGGTCGATGACACCCCGGGCCACCAGCTGGCGCAGGCGCTCCAGGGTGTTGCAAGCCTCGATGCCGTTGGCCAGGGCCAGCAGCCGCGCGCTATCGACGAAGGGCGTCAGGCCCTGGACCTTGAGGTCGAGGGTGGCGGTCTTGTCGTTGCCCTGGCGGGTCAGCACGAATTCGCGCAGGCGCCCCACGGGCGGGCGCTGGCGCAGGGCGTTGTCGGCCATCATGCGCTGGAAGAGGCGGTTGCCCTGGACCTGCTCGAGGATCCCCTGGCGCAACTGCGCGCAGCCCTGTTCGTCGCCCCAGACCACCCGCAGGTCGAAGTAGATGCTCGAGCCGAGCAGGTTCTCGGGGCTGGCCTCGCGGATGAAGCCGGCGAAGCGCCGCGCCCATTCGCTGCGAGACAGGCACAGCTCGGGGTTGCCGGCCATGACGTTGCCCTTGCACAGGCTGAACCCGCACTGGGCCAGGCACTGGTTGATGTATTGGGCCAACGGCAGCAGGCGTGCGCGGATCGCGTCGGCCTCGGCGCTGTCGCGGGCGTCGAAGAGAATGCCGTTGTCCTGGTCGGTGTGCAGGGTCTGCTCGCGCCGCCCTTCGCTGCCGAAGCACAACCAGCTGAACGGCACGCCAGGGTCGCCGCGCTCGGCCAGGGCCAGCTCGATCACCCGGCACACGGTGTGGTCGTTGAGCAGGGTGATGATCTGGGTGATCTGGGTCGAGGAGGCGCCGTGGGCCAGCATGCGCTCGACCAGTTGGCCGATCTCGCCGCGCAGCGACACCAGGGTGTCCAGGCGTGGTGCGTGGCGGATGGTGCGGGCCAGGTGAACCAGATCGACCCGCTGCAGGGAGAACAGGTCGCGCTCGGAAATCACGCCGCACAGGCGCAGGTTTTCCACCAGGCAGACGTGGGCGATGTGCCGCTCGGTCATGGCCATGGCGGCATCGAAGGCGCTGGCCTGGGGGCTCAGGTAGAACGGCTTGGCCGTCATGTAGCGATCGATCGGCGCGGACAGCTCGGCGCTGGCATCGGCCACCACCTGGCGCAGGTCGCGCAGGGTGAAGATGCCGATCGGGAAACGCTGCGGATCGACGATGACGATGCTGCCGACCTGCTGTTCATGCATCAGGTGCACGGCCTCGCGCAGGGGCATGTCCGGGGCGCAGACCACCGGGTGGCGCATGGCCAGTTCGCCCAAAGGCGTGTTCAGCGAATACTGGTTGCCCAGGGTTTCCACGGCGCGCTGGCGAACCTGCTGGTTGACCTGGTCGAGCAGGCTGCTGACGCCGCGCAGGGCGAAGTCGCGAAAGGCCTCCGAGAGGGAGAACACGCGGATGAAGGCGGCCTTGTCCAGTTGCAGGCAGAAGGTGTCCTCGCCGGCCAGGTGTTCGGTGCGGGTGGCCCGCTCGCCGAGCAGGGCGGCCAGGGGGAAGCATTCGCCACTGGCGATCTCGAAGGTGGTCTCCACACCAGGCTTGGTGACGTGCTGGCGTTCGCCGATCACACGGCCCTGCTTGACGATGTAGAAGTGCTCCACCGGGCCGTCGGCGGGCTTGATGATGCTTTCGCCGCTGGCGTAGAAGCGCAGTTGGCATTGCTCCACCAGGTAGGCCAGGTGGCTGTGCTCCATCTGGTTGAAGGGCGGAAAACGCTGGAGGAACTGCAGGGTACCTTGAATGTTCTGCAGCACCGCCGTTCTGCCGGCCTGGCTGTAGGCGTCCTTTTTGCTCATGGAACTACCGCATAGGTGTGTCGGCGTAAGTAACGCCGACCTTGTTGTTCTAAGGCTCCATGGTCGGCCGGCAGCCCTGTGGTGCCCATTGGACGTAAGTCTATAGGACGCGGTGCGACCTGCCGGAATGTGTCGGGTGTCAAATAGCCGACAAAAGGCAGCTTGCATAGCGTTGTTTTGCGGTCTGAACTGGGTAAGTGGGATTTTTTTGACGAGATGGACATGGTCGAGCATGAAGACATCCTGAGTGACGCCGAGCGCGAAGCATTGGCCGTGGTGACTGCCCCTCCTGCACCGGCCCAGCAGGTGCTGGTGGTGGACGACAACGCGCTCAGTCGCGAGGCATTGTGCCTTTACCTGAAGAGCAAGGGGATCGAGTGTGTCGACGCCGAGGGTGTCGCGGCGGCGCTCCGGCAACTCAAGCGCAACCCCCGTATCGGCCTGGTGATCACCGATTTGCGCATGGCGCCCACGGATGGCCTGGAACTGATCCGGCGAATTCGTGAGTCGGAGCGAGCGGCGCTGTCGATCATCGTGGTGTCGGGCGACACCGATGTGAAGGAGGCGGTGGACGTGATGCACCTGGGAGTGGTGGATTTTTTGCTCAAGCCGGTGGACTTGGGGAGGGTGCTGGAACTGGTGAGGAAGGAGCTGGGGATCGAGTAGATTCATCCAAGTGGGGCCGCAACGCGGCCCCCGGTACGAAGATGTTGCTTACAGCCCATTACGCGCCTTGAACTCGCGGCGACGACGGTGCAGCACCGGCTCGGTATAGCCATTCGGCTGCTTGGCACCCTCGACCACCAGCTCGACTGCCGCCTGGAACGCGACGTTGTCGTCGAAGTTCGGCGCCATCGGGCGGTACTGGGCGTCACCGGCGTTCTGCTTGTCCACCACCGCGGCCATGCGCTTGAGGCTTTCCATGACCTGCTCCTGGCTGACGATGCCATGGCGCAGCCAGTTGGCCAGCAACTGGGCGGAAATCCGCAGGGTGGCGCGGTCTTCCATCAGGCCGACGTCGTTGATGTCCGGCACCTTGGAGCAACCCACGCCCTGGTCGATCCAGCGCACCACGTAGCCGAGGATGCCCTGGGCATTGTTGTCCAGCTCGTTGCGGATCTCCTCGGCCGACCAGTTGGTGTCGGCGGCCAGCGGGATGGTCAGGATATCGTCCACCGATGCCGGGGTACGCTTGGCCAGTTCCGCCTGGCGCGCCTGCACGTCGACCTTGTGATAGTGCAGGGCATGCAGGGTGGCGGCGGTTGGCGATGGTACCCAGGCGGTGTTGGCTCCGGCCAGCGGGTGAGCGATCTTCTGCTCGAGCATGGCGGCCATCAGGTCGGGCATGGCCCACATGCCCTTGCCGATCTGCGCGCGACCTTGCAGGCCGGTGGCCAGGCCGATGTCGACGTTGTTGTTCTCGTAGGCGCCGATCCACTTCTCGTTCTTCATGGCGCCCTTGCGCACCACGGCGCCGGCTTCCATGGAGGTGTGGATCTCGTCGCCGGTGCGGTCGAGGAAGCCGGTGTTGATGAACACCACGCGCTCGGCGGCGGCCTTGATACAGGCCTTGAGGTTGACCGTGGTGCGGCGCTCCTCGTCCATGATGCCGACCTTCAGGGTGTTGCGTGGCATGCCCAGCAGGTCTTCGACACGGCTGAAGATCTCGGCGGCGAAGGCCACTTCCTCGGGGCCGTGCATCTTCGGTTTGACGATGTAGACACTGCCGGTGCGGCTGTTCTTGCGGCTGGTGTTGCCCTTGAGGTTGTGCAGGGCGATCAGGCTGGTGAACAGGCCGTCCTGGATGCCTTCGGGGATCTCGTTGCCCTGGGCGTCGAGGATCGCCGGGTTGGTCATCAGGTGGCCAACGTTACGCACGAACAGCAGCGAGCGGCCGTGCAGGGTGACGCTGCCGCCGTTTGGCGCGGTGTATTCGCGGTCCGGGTTCATGGTACGGGTGAAGGTCTTGCCACCCTTGGTCACGTTCTCGGCCAGGTCGCCCTTCATCAGGCCCAGCCAGTTGCGATAGACCAGGACCTTGTCGTCGGCATCGACGGCGGCGACCGAGTCTTCGCAGTCCATGATGGTGGTCAGCGCCGATTCCATCAGGATGTCCTTGACGCCCGCGGCATCGGTGCTGCCGACCGGCGTGCTGGCATCGACCTGGATCTCGAAGTGCAGGCCGTTGTGCTTGAGCAGGATGGCGGTCGGAGCCGCGGCGTCGCCGTGGTAGCCGATCAGTTGGGCGTCGTCGCGCAGGCCGCTGTTGCTGCCGCCCTTGAGGGCGACGACCAGCTTGCCGCCTTCGATGCGGTAGCCGGTGGAGTCGACGTGGGAGCCGGCGGCCAGGGGCGCGGCTTCGTCGAGGAAGGCGCGGCCGAAGGCGATGACCTTGTCGCCACGGACCTTGTTGTAGCCCGGGCCTTTCTCGGCGCCGCCTTCTTCGCTGATGGCATCGGTGCCGTACAGCGCGTCATACAGCGAACCCCAGCGGGCGTTGGCGGCGTTGAGGGCGAAGCGGGCGTTCATCACCGGCACCACCAGCTGTGGGCCGGCCATGCGGGCGATCTCTTCGTCCACGTTCTGGGTGGTGGCCTGGAAGTCGTCGACCGGGGGCAGCAGGTAGCCGATTTCCTGGAGGAAGCTCTTGTAGGCCGCGGCATCGTGGGCCTGGCCTTTGCGCGCTTGGTGCCAGGCGTCGATCTTGGCTTGCAGTTCGTCGCGCTTGGCGAGCAGGGCTTTGTTCTTTGCAGCGAGGTCGTTGATGATCTTTTCCGCACCGGCCCAGAACTGCTCGGCGACGATGCCGGTCCCTGGAATGGCTTCGTCGTTGACGAAGTCGTACAGGACCTTGGCGACCTGAAGGCCACCGACTTGAACGTGTTCAGTCATTGCTTGCCTCACTCTGCTCAGCTATTTCGCTCTTCTGTATTAAGCCTGTAGCGCTTCTCTAAACACGGCACCAGTACTTGCCCTCGTCGTATAACCCCGAGCGCGGCTGGGTGCGGCCTGCCAGACGGGCCGGCGGGCGGTTGCGTATTTTCACAGGCGCCTTGGCAGACATCCAAACGACGTTTTGTAGTCCGCGCCGGCGCATACTACATGAAGCAGCAGGCAGGTGAAAATCAGACTAAAAGCGTCGCTGTGCGACCAAGAGGCCGCATCGGGTCACGCTGGGAGGCATTATGTTCGCAAAAAACAGGTGGATTGTTCCAGATAAATCTTGAAACAGTACACGATTATCTGTGCGAACCGCCCTGCGGCAGGTTGCCGCGCCTTGCCTATACTGATTCGATCCCCCGTATTTCGCCGCGCGCGGCGGCGCCGGCGATTGAAAACAGCGTAGAGGAGCGGCCCGTGGACCATCTCGTACTGACAGTGATCGCCCCCGACAAGGCCGGGCAGGTCGAACGCATCGCTCAATGTATCGCCGAGCATAATGGCAACTGGCTGGAGAGTCGCATGTCGCGGATGGCCGGGCAGTTCGCCGGGATCCTGCGGGTGGCGGTGCCGGCTGAATCCTATGACGACCTGGTGGAAGCCCTGCATGGGCTGGCCAGCCATGATATCCGCGTGCTGATCGCCGAAAGTGGCATCGAGCCGTCCTGCACCTGGAAGCCGATCGCCATGGAGCTGGTGGGCAACGACCGGCCGGGCATCGTGCGCGATATTACCCGCTTGCTGGCCGAGCAGGGGGTCAACCTTGAGCGTTTCACCACCGAGGTACGGCCTGCGCCGATGAGCAGCGAGCCGTTGTTCCATGCCGATGCGCTGCTGGCGCTGCCCCTGACGCTGTCGCTGGATGAACTGCAGCAGCGGCTGGAGAGCCTGGCGGATGACCTGATGGTCGAACTGAAGCTGCGGCCGGAGGAATAGTGCATTGTCATCAGGGCCGCTTCGCGTCCCATCGCCGGAAAGCCGGGGAATGGGTTATCCCGGTTTCGCGGGGACGGCGCTGTGGATAACCTGGGGGCGTTCGCCTGCAGCCCAGAAGCGGCGCGGTCTCCCCGGTTTTGAGCAAAAAACGTCCAGAAATCATCCGCTTGTGCACAAAGCACGGGGACGAGGGTGTGGATAACCTTTGGAGACCTTGCTGCAGGCCAAGTATTCCGTGGCCTGCAGAGTTTTGATCGTTTCTTGATCAAGCCCGCTTGCGCAGGCTCAACCAGGCATCGACGCTGTAGATCGCCAGGCCCGCCCAGATGAACATGAAGGCCAGCAAGGTGCTGGACGACAGGTGCTCGCCGAACAGCAACACCGCCTGCAGCAGCACCAGGGTCGGTGCCAGGTATTGCAGGAAGCCCAGGGTGGTATAGGGCAGGTGACGGGCGGCGGCGTTGAAGCACACCAGCGGCACCAGGGTGACCGGGCCGGCAGCCATCAGCCAGAGGGCTTCGCTGCTGGTGTAGAAGTCGCCCTGGGCGCTGCTCGCGGCCGGGTGCAGGAGCAGCCAGCCGGCGGCCAGGGGCACCAGCATCCAGGTTTCCACCACCAGGCCGGGCAGGGCCGCCACCGGCGCCTGCTTGCGGATCAGGCCATAGAAGCCAAACGACAGCGCCAGCACCAGCGATACCCAGGGCAGGCTGCCGACCTGCCAGACCTGCTGGGCCACGCCTACCGCCGCCAGCCCCACCGCCAGCCATTGCAGGCGGCGCAGGCGTTCGCCGAGCAAGAGCATGCCCAGCAGCACGTTGACCAGCGGATTGATGTAGTAGCCCAGGCTGGCTTCGAGCATGCGGCCATTGTTCACGGCCCACACGTAGGTCAGCCAGTTGCCGGCGATCAAGGCGCCGCTCAGGGCCAGGACCGCCAGGCGACGTGGGTTGTCACGCAGTTCGCGCCACCAGCCGGGGTGCTTCCACACCAGCAGCAGGAGCGAGCCGAACAGCGCCGACCAGAGCACCCGATGGACGATGATTTCCACCGCCGGGACGTTCTGGATGGCTTTGAAGTACAAGGGGAACAAACCCCAGATGATATAGGCGCCAAGGCCCAGGATGTACCCGCGACGCGGGTTTGCAGCGTGCATGCAGATTCCTTGCTTAGGTAGCTAAATACAGCATGCCTATTGTAGACAGACCGGCTTGGGGTTCTAGAACAATTTCAGGGGTTCTTCATCCAGGGCGGCGATCTGCTCGCGCAGGGCGAGGATCTGGTCGCCCCAATAGCGTGGCTGGCCGAACCAGGGGAAGCTCGGCGGAAACGCCGGATCGTCCCAGCGCCGGGCCAGCCAGGCGCTGTAGTGCAACTGACGCAGGGCACGCAGCGGCTCGATCAGGGCCAGCTCGCGCGGGTCGAAGTCGTGGAACTCGTTGTAGCCGTCGATCAGCTCGGCCAACTGGCCCAGGCGCTCCTCGCGGCTGCCGGCGAGCATCATCCACAGGTCCTGCACGGCCGGGCCCATGCGGCAGTCGTCCAGGTCGACGATGTGGAAGGTTTCGTCGCGGTACATCAGGTTGCCGGGGTGGCAGTCGCCATGCAGGCGGATGACCTGGTGCGGGGTTCGCGCATAGAGGGCCTCGACCCGTTGCAGCAGGTCGCGGGCCACGGACTCGAAGGCCGGCAGCAGGTCTTTTGGGATGAAGTCGCCGGCCAGCAAGGTCTCGAGCGAGGCATGGCCGAAGTTGTCCACCGTCAGGCTTTCGCGGTGCTCGAACGGGCGTGCGGCGCCCACGGCATGCAGACGGCCGAGCAACTGGCCGAGCCGGTAGAGCTGGTCGAGGTTACCGGGCTCTGGCGCGTAGCCGCCCCGGCGTGGGAACAGGGCGAAACGAAAGCCTCGATGTTCGAACAGGCTGCGGCCCTGGTGTTGCAGCGGTGCGACCACGGGGACTTCGCACTCGGCCAGCTCGCTGCTGAAGCGGTGTTCCTCGAGGATCGCGGCATCATCCCAGCGGCCTGGGCGGTAGAACTTGGCGACCAGCGGTTGCTCCCCTTCGATGCCCACCTGGTAGACGCGGTTTTCGTAGCTGTTGAGCGCCAGGACCCGGGCATCGCTGAGAAAGCCCAGGCTTTCCACGGCATCCAGGACCAGGTCGGGGGTGAGGGTATCGAAGGGGTGGGACATGAAGGCTCCAGGGCGCGGACGGCATGGGCGCATGGTAGCGCATTCCAGGCAGGCCATTCGCGGGACAAGCCCAGTGATCTCGAGAGTGGTGCGGTCCCTGTGGGAGCGGGCTTGCCCGCGAACCGGGCGCGCAGCGCACGGCCAGGCTACACGGGCACCCCAAGCAGCACATGGGACGGATGGAACTGCACCCTCACTCCACAACCCTGGCCAACCTTCCTTTGTGCCAGCCAATCCACTTCGGCGAAGGCACACAAGGTCTGCCCATTGCCCAGCGCCAGGCGCACCTCGCTGGGCCCGCCTTGATCCGCCAGCACTTCCTCGACCGTGGCCTTCAGGCAATTGCTGCCAGCCTCGACCTCGTCGGCATCACCGAGCAACTGCACCCAACCGGCCTTGAGCAAGGCCACCACCGTGGTCCCCAGCCCAAGCTCCAGGCGTTCGGTGCTGCCCCGGGTGATCAACGCCTCGATTTCCAGGCCAGCGCCCAGGTCGAGGCTGACGCGGTCATGCCGCCCCTCGCGACGCAGGCCGCTGATCTTCCCCTGCAACTGGTTGCGCGCGCTGGTGCGCAGCATCAGGCGGCCGAGCAGGTCGAGGTCGCTGCTCTCCTCGGCGGCCTCGAGGATTTCCGCTTGCAGGGCCTGCAGGCGCTGGTACAGGCGCAGTACCCGCTCACCTTCGACCGACAGCCGCGCCCCACCGCCGCCGCGGCCCCCGGTGCTGCGCTCCACCAGGGGGCGGCTGGCCAGGTTGTTGAGTTCGTCGATGGCATCCCAGGCGGCCTTGTAGCTGATGCCGGCAGCCTTGGCGGCGCGGGTGATCGAGCCTTGCTCGGCAACGTGCTGCAACAGGGCGATGCGTTGTGGGCGGCGGGCGATGTGCTGGGTGAGCAGGGCGGGTAGGGACATGGGCAGTGCCGGGAACGGATGGCGATGCAGCGACGGTGCCTCCCGCTCCTGGGCAAGTCAAGTTCCGTGCTGCCGGGCAACCCGCTCATGCCTGCCCCGGCTTGGGCGTGCGCGCCAGGCAGTACACATCCACCCGCCGCGCACCGGCCTTGCGCAGCAGGCTCGCCAAGGCCTGGACGGTGGCGCCGGTGGTCAGCACATCGTCGACCAGGGCCAGGTGCTGGCCCTCCACAGCGGCATCTGGGGCGAGTGTGAAGGCTTGGCGCAAGTTGCGCTGGCGTGCCTTGGCGTCCAGGGTCTGCTGTGCAGGTGTCTCGCGCACCCTTCGCAGCAGCTGGTCATCGCTGGGGATGGCCAGTTGCGTGGACAGCCAGCGGGCCAGCATGCCGGCCTGGTTGAAGCCGCGTTGGCGCAGTCGACGCATGCCCAGGGGGACGGGCAACAGCTGGTCAGGCCTTGGCAGGCCCTGGGCGAAGCGGTGCTGCAAAGCATGGCCCAACAATTGGGCCATCAGCCGGCCCAGCGGCCATTGGCTGTGGTGCTTGAAGCGCGCGATCAGGGTGTCGACCGGGAAGCCATAATGCCAGGCCGCCACGGCCTGTTCGAACGCCGGGGGCCTGCGGCTGCATTGGCCGCAGGTCAGGTCGTCCATCGGCAAGGGCAGGGCGCACCGGGTGCAGTGCTCGTCCAGCCAGGGGAGTTCCAGCTCGCAAGCCATGCACAGGGGGTAGGCCTGTGCGGCGGGCTCGTCGCAGAGCAAGCAGTATTGGTTGATATTTGTACACTTGTAAACCAGTGTTTTGAGTGGTGGTTGACAGTCCATGGGCCTTCCGTGACTATGCGGGCTATCCGTGATGCGCCTGTCCCGGCGCCAGTCAGAGCCTAAACAAGGAAACGCCGATGAGCGCCAGCACAACTGCAACAACACGTCACGACTGGACCCTGGCCGAGGTCAAGGCGCTGTTCCAGCAACCGTTCAACGACCTGCTGTTCCAGGCGCAGACCGTGCACCGCGCGCACTTCGACCCCAACCGCGTGCAGGTTTCCACCCTGCTGTCGATCAAGACCGGCGCCTGCCCGGAAGATTGCAAATATTGTCCGCAGTCCGGCCACTACAACACCGGGCTGGAAAAACAGAAGCTGATGGAAGTGCAGAAAGTGCTGGAGGAGGCCGCCCGGGCCAAGGCCATCGGTTCGACCCGCTTCTGCATGGGCGCGGCCTGGAAGCACCCCTCGGCCAAGGACATGCCCTACGTGCTGGAGATGGTCAAAGGGGTCAAGGCCATGGGCCTGGAGACCTGCATGACCCTCGGCCGCCTCGACCGCGAGCAGACCCAGGCCCTGGCCGAGGCCGGGCTGGACTACTACAACCACAACCTCGACACCTCGCCGGAGTTCTACGGCAACATCATCACCACCCGCACCTACGGCGAGCGCCTGCAGACCCTGGCCTATGTGCGCGATGCCGGCATGAAAATCTGCTCCGGCGGCATCCTCGGCATGGGCGAGTCGCTCGATGACCGTGCCGGCCTGCTGATCCAGCTGGCCAACCTGCCCGAGCACCCCGAGTCGGTGCCGATCAACATGCTGGTCAAGGTCGCCGGCACGCCGTTGGCCGACGAGGAAGACGTGGACCCGTTCGACTTCATCCGCATGCTGGCGGTGGCGCGGATCCTCATGCCCAAGTCCCATGTGCGCCTGTCCGCCGGCCGCGAGCAGATGAACGAGCAGATGCAGGCCCTGGCCTTCATGGCCGGCGCCAATTCGATCTTCTACGGCGAGAAGCTGCTGACCACCGCCAACCCCCAGGCCGACAAGGACATGCAACTGTTCGCCCGCCTCGGTATCCAGCCGCAGGCGCGCGAAGAGCACGCCGACGAAGTGCACCAGGCGGCCATCGAGCAGGCGCTGGTCGAGCAGCGTAGCAGCGAGCTCTTCTACAACGCCGCGTCGGCCTGAACATGGCCTTCGACCTGGCGGCGCGCCTGGCCGAACGGCGCGCCGCGGACCTGTACCGGCAGCGGCCGCTACTGCAAAGCCCCCAGGGGCCGGAGGTGGTGGTCGATGGGCAGCGGCTGCTGGCCTTCTGCAGTAACGACTACCTGGGCCTGGCCAACCACCCGCAGGTTATCGCCGCCTGGCGCGCCGGAGCCGAGCGCTGGGGCGTCGGTGGCGGTGCCTCGCACCTGGTGATCGGCCACAGCGCGCCGCACCATGCGCTGGAAGAGGCGCTCGCCGAGTTGACCGGGCGTCCACGGGCGTTGCTGTTTTCCACAGGCTACATGGCCAACCTCGGCGCCATCACCGCGCTGGTGGGGCAGGGCGACAGCGTGCTGCAGGACCGCCTCAACCATGCCTCGCTGCTCGACGGTGGGCTGCTCAGTGGTGCGCGCTTCAGCCGTTACCTGCACAACGACCCGGCCAGCTTGGCCAGCCGCCTGGACAAGGCCAGCGGCGATACCCTGGTGGTCACCGACGGGGTCTTCAGCATGGATGGCGACCTGGCCGACCTGCCGGCCCTGGCCGCGGTCGCCCGGGCCCGTGGCGCCTGGCTGATGGTCGATGACGCCCATGGCCTGGGCACCCTTGGCGCCAACGGTGGCGGAGTCGTCGAGCATTTCGGCCTGGGGCTGGACGACGTGCCGGTATTGATCGGCACCCTCGGCAAGGCCTGCGGCACCGCAGGTGCCTTCGTGGCCGGCAGCGAGGCGCTGATCGAGGCCCTGGTGCAGTTCGCCAGACCGTACATCTACACCACCAGCCAGCCACCGGCGCTGGCCTGTGCCACGCTCAAGAGCCTGGAGCTGTTGCGCCGTGAAACCTGGCGGCGCGAGCACCTGGCTGCCCTGGTCAGCCAGTTCCGCCGGGGCGCCGAGCAGATCGGCCTCGAATTGATGGACAGCCAGACGCCGATCCAGCCCATCCTGGTTGGCGACAGTGCACGGGCCCTGCGCCTGTCGCAGATGTTGCGCGAGCGAGGGCTGTTGGTCACCGCGATCCGTCCGCCGACCGTGCCGGCCGGTGCCGCCCGTCTGCGCGTGACCCTGAGCGCGGCGCACAGTGAGGCTCAGGTCCAGCTATTGTTGAATGCATTGGCAGAATGCTATCCATCGTTGGAGTCCGCCGATGCGTAACCGACTGATCCTCCTGCCCGGCTGGGGGCTGGGCACTGCCTCGCTGGAACCGCTGGCCGCAAGCCTGCGGGCCCAGGACTCGCGCCTGCAGGTCGAGCTGATGCCGCTGCCGGAGCTGGCCGAGGCCAATGTCCAGGCCTGGGTCGAGTACCTCGACCGCAAGCTGCCCAACGACACCTGGCTGGGCGGCTGGTCGCTCGGCGGCATGCTCGCCAGCTTGCTTGCGCACAAGCGCGGCGACCACTGTTGCGGCCTGCTGACCTTGGCCAGCAACCCCAGCTTCGTCTGTCGGCCGGACTGGCCCCACGGCATGGCGGTGGACACCTTCGGTACCTTTCTCGACGGTTGCCGCAGCCATCCCCAGGTGACCCTCAAGCGCTTTCGTACCCTATGCAGCGAAGGCGCACAGATGCCGCGCACCCTGCTGCGCCAGTTGGGTGTCGGTGTGCCGGACACCGACCCGCTGTACCTGGCCACTGGCCTGGAGGTCTTGGCCAGCCTCGATACACGCGCTGCCCTGGAGCACTACGGCGGGCCCCAGTTGCACCTGTTCGCCGGCAGCGATGCGCTGGTCCCGGCGGAGGTGGCCAAGGCCCTGAGCGAACTGCTGCCGGACGTGGAAGTCGGCCTGGTCGAAGACAGTTCCCACGCCTTCCTGCTGGAATACCCACAGGAGCTGGCGACGGGCATCAAGAGTTTCCTGCATGAGAGTGGCGATGACTGACCTTTCCCGTCCGAACCTGCCCGGCACGCTGCCGGACAAGCGCCAGGTGGCGGCCTCGTTCTCCCGCGCGGCGGCCAGCTATGACAGCGTGGCGGCCCTGCAGCGGGCTGTGGGCCTGGCCCTGCTCGACCGGTTGCCGGACGACCTGGCACCGTCGCACTGGCTCGACCTGGGCAGTGGCACGGGCCACTTCAGCCGTGCCCTGGCCGAGCGCTTCGACACGGCGACCGGCGTGGCGGTGGACATTGCCGAAGGCATGTTGCGCCATGCCCGTGAGCAGGGCGGCGCCGGCTATCACGTGGCAGGCGACGCCGAGCGCCTGCCGTTGCGCGATGAAAGCGTCGACCTGGTGTTCTCCAGCCTGGCGGTGCAATGGTGCGGCCAGTTCGCCAGTGTGCTGGGTGAGGCGCGGCGGGTGCTGCGCCCGGGTGGCGTGCTGGCCTTCAGTAGCTTGTGCGTCGGTACCCTCGACGAGCTGCGCGCCAGTTGGCTGGCCGTGGATGGCCTGGTCCACGTCAATCGCTTCCGGCGTTTCGAGGACTACCAGCGGCTGTGTGACGAGAGCGGGTTGCGGGTGCTTGGCCTGGAGCGGCGCCCTCAGGTACTGCACTACCCGGACGTGCGCAGCCTGACCCACGAACTCAAGGCCCTGGGGGCGCACAACCTCAATCCCGGCCGGCCGTCCGGGCTGACCGGGCGGGCGCGGATGCAGGGCCTGCTGCAGGCCTATGAGCGCTTCCGCCAGCCCGAAGGCCTGCCAGCCACCTACCAGGTGGTCTATGGCGTGTTGCGCAAACCCATGGCAGACGAGGCGTGAGATGAGCCAGGCCTATTTCATCGCGGGCACCGACACCGATGTAGGCAAGACCACCATCGCCGCTGGATTGCTCCACGCGGCGCGGTCGCAGGGCCTGAGCACCCTGGGCGCCAAGCCGGTGGCCTCCGGCTGCACCTTGGGCGCCAAAGGCTTGCGCAATGCCGATGCCCTGGCGCTGATCGCGGAAAGTTCGGTGAAGCTGCCCTACGAGCAGGTCAATCCATTCGCCTTCGAGCCGGCGATCGCCCCGCACGTGGCGGCGCGGGAGGCCGGGGTGAGCCTGGACGTGTCGACGCTGCTGGCCGCCATGCAGCAGGTGTTGGCCCTGGGCGCCGACTTCACCTTGGTGGAAGGCGCGGGGGGCTGGCGGGTGCCCTTGTCGGGCCAGGCCAACCTGTCGGACCTGGCGATCGCCTTGAAGCTGCCGGTGATCCTGGTGGTGGGGGTGCGCCTGGGGTGCATCAACCATGCCCTGCTCAGCGCCGAGGCCATTGCGCGCGATGGGCTGCAGTTGGCCGGCTGGGTGGCCAACATCGTCGATCCGCGTACCTCGCGGCTGGAGGAGAACCTCGCCAGCTTGGCCGAGCGGCTGCCAGCACCTTGCCTGGGGCGGGTGCCGAGGCTGAAGGTGGCCAGTGCCGACGCAGTGGCGGCGCATCTGCAGCTGGATTTGCTGGATTAGCCCTATTGGGGCCGCGCAGCGGCCCCAGCGTGTGTCAACCCCACTGGAGGGCCAGAAATATTGCCGGTCTATTGGATGGCACTAGGCTATTAGTCATTTAAACGGGCCTTTTTACCCCTCAACTGCTTTAATGAGGCCTGTTTCATCATCCCGCGTCCTCGGAGTCCTGACATGGAAATCACCGGTAGCTCTGCCTATTACGCAGGCCTTGGCGCCATCCAGGCCGGCCAGCAGCGCATCGACCCGGCCGCCAGCCAGATCGCCAACGGCACCGTAGAGCGTGCCGCCACCAGTCAGACCAGCGACTACCAGGCCGAACGCCTGCGTGCGGTTGACCGCAGCCAGCAGATGGACCTGGCCACCAGCACCGTGCAACTGGCGCTGGGCAAGCATGAAGTCGAACTGGGCGTGAAAGTCGCCAAGGCTTCGGACGAAATGCTCGGTCGGTTCATCGACACCTACGCCTGACTTGCCTTTCCCTGGGCTGCCGCCCATCGCCGGCAAGCCGGCTCCCCAAAGCCTTGGCATGACACAGGATGCGTGCCCCTGTCGGGGCGCCGAACCGCCGCGAATGCGCCCGCCCAGACAACGCCGTTGCCAAGTCGCTCTCCCCGCAGCGGGAAACACAAGGCGCTCGTGCAGCCGCTTGGCGTGTATGCCATGTTTCGCGGCATGAATGGCACCATAGTCCATCCTTGACATTGCCCGGAGCTAAACGTAAGTTTCAAACAACTGTTTGACCGAAAGCCGGCAAGAGCTGGTCGGTACCAGCGGTCTCCCCACCGGACTCATCACAGAGGTTCATCGCTATGCCTGATTACAAAGCCCCCTTGCGTGATATTCGCTTCGTTCGCGACGAGCTGCTCGGCTTTGAAGCGCACTATCAGAGCCTGCCGGGCTGCCAGGACGCCACGCCCGACATGGTCGACGCGATCCTCGAGGAAGGCGCGAAGTTCTGTGAGCAGGTACTGGCTCCGCTGAACCGTGTCGGCGACCAGGAAGGCTGCACCTGGAGCGAGTCGGGCGTGAAGACCCCTACTGGCTTCAAGGAAGCCTACAAGCAGTTCGTCGAAGGCGGCTGGCCGAGCCTGGCCCATGACGTCGAGCACGGCGGCCAGGGCCTGCCGGAGTCCCTGGGCCTGGCCATCAGCGAGATGGTCGGCGAGGCGAACTGGTCCTGGGGCATGTACCCGGGCCTGTCCCACGGCGCCATGAACACCCTGTCGGCCCACGGCACCGCCGAGCAGCAGCACACCTACCTGAGCAAGCTGGTGACTGGCGAGTGGACCGGCACCATGTGCCTGACCGAGCCACACTGCGGCACCGACCTGGGCATGCTGCGCACCAAGGCCGAGCCCCAGGCCGATGGTTCCTACAAGGTTTCCGGCACCAAGATCTTCATCTCCGCCGGCGAGCACGACATGGCCGACAACATCGTCCATATCGTCCTGGCCCGCCTGCCCGATGCCCCGGCCGGCACCAAGGGCATCTCGCTGTTCATCGTGCCCAAGTTCCTGCCCAACGCCGAAGGTGGCGTGGGTGAGCGCAACGCCGTGTCCTGCGGCTCCATCGAGCACAAGATGGGCATCCACGGCAACGCCACCTGCGTGATGAACTTCGACGGCGCCACCGGCTTCTTGATCGGCCCTGCCAACAAGGGCCTGAACTGCATGTTCACCTTCATGAACACCGCCCGCCTGGGCACCGCGCTGCAGGGCCTGGCCCATGCCGAGGTGGCCTTCCAGGGTGGCCTGAAGTATGCCCGCGAGCGCCTGCAGATGCGTTCCCTGACCGGCCCGAAGGCGCCGGACAAGGCCGCCGACCCGATCATCGTGCACCCGGACGTGCGGCGCATGCTGCTGACCATGAAGGCCTTCGCCGAAGGCAACCGCGCCATGGTCTATTTCACCGCCAAGCAGGTGGACATCGTCAAGTACAGCCAGGACGAAGAGGCTCGTAAGAAGGCCGACGCCCTGCTGGCCTTCATGACCCCGATCGCCAAGGCCTTCATGACCGAGGTCGGCTTCGAGGCCGCCAACCATGGCGTGCAGATCTACGGCGGCCATGGCTTCATCGCCGAGTGGGGCATGGAGCAGAACGTGCGCGACAGCCGTATCTCCATGCTGTACGAAGGCACCACCGGCATCCAGGCCCTGGACCTGCTCGGCCGCAAGGTGCTGATGACCCAGGGCGAGGCGCTCAAGGGCTTCACCAAGATCGTCCACAAGTTCTGCCAGGCCCAGGAAGGCAACGAGGCCATCAAGGCGTTCGTCGAGCCGTTGGCTGCGCTGAACAAGGAGTGGGGCGAGCTGACCATGAAGATCGGCATGGCGGCGATGAAGGACCGCGAGGAAGTCGGTGCCGCCTCGGTGGACTACCTGATGTACTCCGGTTACGCCTGCCTGGCCTACTTCTGGGCCGACATCGCCCGCCTGGCCGCCGAGAAACTGGCCGCCGGCACCAGCGAGGAGGCGTTCTACACCGCCAAGCTGCAGACTGCACGCTTCTACTACCAGCGCATCCTGCCGCGCACCCGCGCCCATGTGGCGGCGATCCTGTCCGGTGCCGACAACCTGATGGCCATGAAGGAAGAAGACTTCGGTCTGTCCTGCTAAGCCAACCGGCTGTAGAGAAAAACCGCCTGCCTTCACCGGCAGGCGGTTTTTTTCGTCTGGAATTCGCCCGGTTGAGCCTTGGGCTGTCATTTGGGGCCGCTTCGCGCTCCAGCCGGCACTCAATGCATTCATCTATTCATGTGCGCTGCCGATGAACTAGAGGCACAATGCCATTATCGATCTGCCGGGTCGGAGATTTCTCTTGTTTCGTCTATCCGCTGTCCGCGCGAGCCACTTCCTGCCTTCACTGATCCTGTTGCTGTCGGGGCTCGCGGCGGCTTACGTAAGAGACCTCAACGTCTTCTTCACTTCGCTGTTCAATGTCCTGCCCACCCTGGTCCTGTTGCTGGGTGGCGCCTACTGCGCGGTGTATCGCCGTCAGCGCGAACTGTTCCTGATGGTCACGGTGTATATCGCTTATTTCCTGCTCGATACCCAGACCGACTTCTACCGCGACCATGGCCGGGTTCGTGAGGACGCGGCAGTGGTCTTTCACCTGGTCTGCCTGTTGCTGCCCGCCTTGTTCGGCCTGTTCGGCGCCTGGCAAGAGCGCACCCATCTGGCCCAGGACATGCTCGCCCGCTTCGCCGTGCTGTTCGCCGTCGGCAGCGTGGCGCTGGCGCTGGAGCAGCGTTACCCCGAGGCATTGCTGGCGTGGTTGGCGGAGATCCGCTGGCCGTCGCTGCACGGTCAGTGGATGAGCCTGATCCAGATGGCCTATCCGCTGTTCCTGGGCATTTTCATCCTCCTGGTGGTGCAGTACCTGCGCCAGCCCAGGCCCCTGCATGCGGCGCAGATCATCGGCCTGGTCGGCATCTTCTGGATGCTGCCCAAGACCTTCATCCTGCCTTTCACCCTGAACATCATGTGCAGCCAGGTGATGCTGATGATCGCCGCGGCGGTAGCCCACGAGGCCTACCAGATGGCGTTTCGCGACGAGCTGACCGGGCTGCCGGGCCGCCGTGCGCTGAACGAGCGGATGCAACGCCTGGGGCGCAACTACGTGATCGCCATGACCGACGTGGACCACTTCAAGAAATTCAACGACACCCATGGCCACGATGTCGGCGACCAAGTGCTGCGCCTGGTCGCCAGCCGGCTGGCGCGGGTGACGGGTGGTGGGCGGGCCTATCGCTACGGTGGCGAGGAATTCGCCCTGGTGTTCGCAGGCAAGAGTGCCGAGGAGTGCGTACCGCACCTGGAGGCGGTGCGGGAGGTGATCGCCAATTATGCGATCCAGTTGCGCGACCCGCAGAACCGGCCCCAGGATGACTCGGCGGGGCGCCAGCGCCGTGGCGCGGCTGCTGGCAGCACGGTCTCGGTGACCATCAGTATCGGCGTCGCCGAACGCCAGGCCGATCACCGTAATCCGGATGCCGTGCTCAAGTCGGCCGACCAGGCGCTCTACAGCGCCAAGGGCGCGGGGCGTAACTGCGTCATGGTTTGCGGCCAGCAGTCGAAGCGTGGGGCGGTGCGCATGGCGTGACTGAATGAGACCGTGTGGTCTGTTGATGACCCTATGTCTCGCAAAAGTTGTTCGGTTACACTCCTTCCAACCCCGTGCCGCGGTCCTCCAGGATCGCCCCGCCCCTGATAGCGAGAGGTTGTGATGGCTGACTATAAAGCGCCCCTGCGCGATATGCGCTTCGTCCTGAATGAAGTCTTCGAGGTGGCCAGGCTCTGGTCGCAACTGCCTGGCCTGGCCGAGGCGGTCGACGAAGAAACCGCCATGGCCGTGCTGGAGGAGGCGGGCAAGGTGACCGGCAAGACCATCGCTCCGCTGAGCCGTGCCGGCGACGAGGAAGGCTGCCATTGGGACAACGGTGCCGTGCGTACCCCAGCCGGTTTCATCGAGGCCTACAAGACCTACGCCGAAGGCGGCTGGGTCGGCGTGGGTGGCGACCCGCTGTTCGGCGGCATGGGCATGCCCAAGGCGATTTCCGCCCAGGTCGAGGAGATGGTCAACGCCTCCAGCCTGGCCTTCGGCCTGTACCCGATGCTGACCGCCGGGGCCTGCCTGTCGATCAACGCCCATGCCAGCGAGGCGCTGAAGGAAAAGTACCTGCCCAACCTGTACGCCGGCATCTGGGCTGGCTCCATGTGCCTGACCGAGCCCCACGCCGGCACCGACCTGGGCATCATCCGCACCAAGGCCGAGCCCCAGGCCGATGGCAGCTACAAGGTCAGCGGCACCAAGATCTTCATCACCGGCGGCGAACACGACCTGACCGAGAACATCATCCACCTGGTGCTGGCCAAGCTGCCGGACGCACCGGCAGGGCCCAAGGGCATCTCGCTGTTCCTGGTGCCGAAGTTCCTGGTCAACGAAGACGGCAGCCTGGGTGCGCGCAACCCGGCCACCTGCGGTTCGATCGAACACAAGATGGGCATCCAGGCCTCGGCCACCTGCGTGATGAACTTCGACGGCGCCACCGGTTACCTGGTGGGTGAGCCGAACAAGGGCCTGGCGGCCATGTTCACCATGATGAACTACGAGCGCCTGGGGGTTGGCATCCAGGGCCTGGCGTCGGCCGAGCGCTCCTACCAGAACGCCGTCGAGTACGCCCGCGAGCGCCTGCAGAGCCGCGCGCCCACGGGCCCGCAGGCCAAGGACAAGCAGGCCGACCCGATCATCGTCCACCCAGACGTGCGTCGTATGTTGCTGACCATGAAGGCGCTGATCGAAGGTGGTCGTGCGTTCTCCACCTATGTGGCCATGCAACTGGACAGCGCCAAGTACAGCGAAGATGCCACCACCCGCAAGCGCAGCGAGGAGATGGTGGCGCTGCTGACGCCAGTGGCCAAGGCGTTTCTCACCGACCTGGGCCTGGAGTGCGCGGTGCATGGCCAGCAGGTGTTCGGCGGCCACGGCTACATCCGCGAGTGGGGCCAGGAGCAACTAGTGCGTGACGTGCGCATCACCCAGATCTACGAGGGCACCAACGGTATCCAGGCCCTGGACCTGATGGGCCGCAAGGTGGTCGGCAGCGGTGGGGCGTTCTACCGCCTGTTTTCCGACGAGATCCGCCAGTTCATCGCCGGTGCCGGCAGTGACCTGGAAGCGTTCGCCAAGCCGCTGGCGGCTTCCCTGGACCAGCTCGATGAGCTGACCGCCTGGGTGCTGGAGCGGGCCAAGGGCAATCCCAACGAGATCGGTGCCGCCTCGGTGGAATACCTGCACGCCTTCGGCTACGTGGCCTATGCCTACATGTGGGCGCTGATGGCCCGGGCGGCGTTGGCTGGCGAAGGTGACGAGGCGTTCTATGCTGGCAAGCTGGGGACTGCGCGTTTCTACTTCGCTCGCCTGCTGCCGCGTGTGCATTCGCTGGTGGCCTCGGTGAAGGCGGGGAGCGAAACGCTGTACCTGCTGGATGCGGGGCAGTTCTGAGATAACGCGGGGCTGCAAGGCAGCCCTAATACCGGATGTTTTTTTGTAAGCTTTTTCCTACATCGCGTGGTGACTTTTCTCCCCTTTCCTAGGATTGGATCCACTGTTAATCTTTCTCACATGGACGTAGCGCAGGATGCGCAATGGACAGAACAGGGACAACGTAGGATTTCCTGCCAGGGTGGCGGGGCGATAAGGATGTCAAGGGAAACAGTCTGGAAAACCCCGCTTAGGCGGGGTTTTCTTCGTCTGCAGATTGTTCAACCGAGTACGTCCAGGGGCGAAACGCCCAACTGGCGGGCATCGGTCTCTTCCTCCAGCAGCGTGCGCAGCAACTCCACCGAGGCTTGCTGGCGCTGCACATCGCGAAACACCAGGCCGACCTTCAGCGGCACCCGCGGTTCACTCAGAGGCTTCCACAGCAAGGGCTGGTCGTCCTCGGCAGCATCTTTGGCGCGCCCAGGCAGGATGGTCGCCAGCGCCGTATGGGCGAGGCTGTCGAGAATCCCGCCCATGTTGTTCATCTCCGCTTGCACCTGCGGCCTGCGGCCGAGGTTGGCCAGTTGCGCCTGCCAGATCTGGCGGATCTGGAACTCCTCACCAAGCATCAGCATCGGCAGTTCGGCTGCCTGGCGGATCGAGACCTTCTTGAAGTCCTTCAGGGGGTGAGTGTCGGGGATGACAAGCTGCAGCTCATCTTCGTACAGCAGCAAGCCATGCAACCCCGGTTGGCGCGGCGGCAGGTAGCTGATGCCGATGTCCAGGCTGCCGTTGAGCAGGCGCCGCTCGATCTCCAGCCCCGACAACTCGTAGATCTGCACCACCAGGTGCGGCTGGGCTCGGCGCACGCGCTCCAGCAGTTGCGGTACCAGGCTCGGCCGTACCGTCTGCAGCACGCCGATGGCCAGGGTACGCAGGGACTGGCCCTTGAAGCTGCGCATGGCGTCGTGGGCCCGCTGCAGGCCGTCGAGCAGCGGCAGGGCGTGGTTGTACAGGGTATGGGCGGCAAGGGTCGGCAGCAGCCGCTTGTTGCTGCGTTCGAACAGGCTCAGGTCGAGGCTGTGCTCGAGCTGGCGGATCTGCTGCGACAGCGCCGGCTGGGACAGGGACAGGCGTTCGGCGGCACGGCCTACGTGGCCTTCTTCGTACACCGCGACGAAATAACGCAACTGACGAAAATCCATAAGCAATACTTATCGAAAAAGCTGAAAAAACGGAATGGTCGCAACGCGCCGTGACGCCTAGTCTATCCCCGTATTCCAGCGGCTTACAGCGATCATTACAGTGATTGTTACCCTGGATGAAAAAGACTTTTGATAGGCAAGGCAGAATATAAACCCTCCGGCACATCGACCGGGGCCTTGACCACCCTGACCGTGATTGGCTGGAGCCCCGATGAACCTGTTCAACCTGCGCCGCTCGCCCCCGGTGGCCGCCGAGCCCAAGCGTGCCCCAGTGGCCGAGCCGGCGGTGCCGCAACTGGCTCGCGAGCACCTGATGGCGAGCGCGCAACGGGCTGAGCAGGTCTTCGTGCGGGGGCAGGGCTCGTGGCTGTGGGACAGCGAAGGGCATGCCTACCTGGATTTCACCCAGGGTTGTGCGGTCAACAGCCTCGGTCACAGCCCAGGCGTGCTGGCCAAGGCGCTGGGTAACCAGGCCCAGGCGCTGATCAACCCGGGTGCGGGTTTTCACAGCCGGAGCCTGCTGGAGCTGGTCGAGCGGCTGTGCCAGAGCACCGGCAGCGACCAGGCGTACCTGCTCAACAGCGGCGCCGAAGCCTGCGAAGGGGCGATCAAGCTGGCCCGCAAGTGGGGCCAGCTGCATCGCAATGGTGCCTATCACATCATCACTGCCAGCCAGGGCTGCCATGGGCGGAGCCTGGGGGCGCTGTCGGCCTCCGACCCGTTGCCGTGCAACCGCTGCGAACCTGGCCTGCCGGGCTTCAGCAAGGTGCCGTTCAACGACCTGGCTGCCCTGCACGCGGCGGTGGACTCGCGCACCGTGGCGATCATGCTCGAACCGATCCAGGGGGAGGCGGGGGTGGTCCCGGCGACCCGCGAATACCTCAAGGGTGTCGAGCAACTGTGCCGTGAACTGGGCATCCTGCTGATTCTCGACGAAGTCCAGACCGGCATTGGCCGCTGCGGTGCCCTGTTGGCCGAGCGGACCTACGGTGTGCGCGCCGACATCGTCACCCTGGGCAAGGGCCTGGGCGGTGGCGTGCCATTGGCCGCCTTGCTGGCCCGTGGCAGCGCCTGCTGCGCCGAGCCCGGCGAGCTGGAGGGCAGCCACCACGGCAATGCCTTGATGAGCGCCGCTGGCCTGGCAGTGCTGGATACCGTGCTGGAGCCGGGTTTCTTCGAGCATGTGCAGGACAGCGGCCGCCACCTGCGCGATGGTCTCTGCCGCCTGGCTGGCCGCTATGGCCAGGGCGAGGTGCGTGGCCAGGGGCTGCTCTGGGCCTTGCAGTTGCGCGAAGACCTGGCCCGTGATCTGGTCGAGGCCGCGCTGCGCGAGGGGCTGCTGCTCAATGCCCCACAGGCGGACGTGGTGCGCTTCTCACCGGCGCTGACGGTGAGCAAGGGCAACATCGACGAGATGCTCCTGCGCCTGGCCCGCGCTTTCGCCCGCTTGCATGCCCAGCAGCACAGCCGCCGCGAGGTATCGGCCTGACCGGCCTGGCGGTCGCAAAAATTTCAACGAACCGTCTCGCGTTCCTGCGCATCGCCCTTGGCCTGTAGTCTTTGGCCCGGGGCGTTTTTTTTGCCTGGCGCCTGGCTGTGGAACCATAGGGCCATGCCGCTAGTCTCTCTTGTGAACCTTCCAAGGAGAGATCTGCATGGACTTCATTCGCATCATCATCGCCATCATTCTTCCGCCGCTGGGGGTGTTCCTGCAGGTCGGGTTCGGTGGCGCGTTCTGGCTGAACATCCTGTTGACGCTGCTGGGTTATATCCCGGGGATCGTGCATGCGGTGTACATCATCGCCAAGCGTTGAGGGTTGCTAGAGCTGGCCTGTCGCATAGGGCTGCCTTGCAGCCCATCGCCGGCAAGCTGACTTTCACAGGGCTCTGGAGAGTACAAAGCCCAGGAATCTACCTGCCTAGCACCCGGCAGTAGAATTTCCACTCTTCCTCCAGCGCATGGGCCAGGTTTTGTGCCTGGCGCAAACCATGCCGCTCCCCCGCATAGAAATGCCCCTCGGCCTCGATGCCGTTGGCCTTGAGCGCCTCGAGCATGGCCCGGGTCTGCGCCGGCACCACCACGGCATCCAGCTCGCCCTGGAAGAAGATCACGGGGGCCTTGATCCGCCCGGCATGCAGCAGCGGCGTGCGCTGGCGGTAGCGCTCGGCATCCCGCAGCGGGTCGCCGATCAGCCAGTCCAGATAGTCACCCTCGAACTTGTGCGTTGCCCGGCCCAACGCCACGGGGTCGCTAACGCCGTACAGGCTGGCGCCGGCACGGAACACGTCGTGGAAGGTGAGGGCGCACAGGGTGGTGTAGCCGCCTGCACTGCCGCCACGGATGAAAGCCTTGCGCGAGTCGACCAGGCCCAGCCCGGCGAGGTGGGCGACCGCGGCGCAGGCGTCCTCCACATCGATCTCGCCCCAACGCAGGTGCAGGGCCTGGCGGTAGGCACGGCCATAGCCGCTGCTGCCCCGGTAGTTGAGGTCGGCCACGGCGAAACCCCGTTGCGTCCAATACTGGATGCGTGGGTCGAATACCGGATAGCAGGCCGAGGTCGGGCCACCATGGATGAACACCACCAGCGGCGCAGGCGCTGCGCTGCCATCCATGGCCGGGTAGAAGAAACCATGGGCCGTGTCGCCGCCGCTGGGGTAGTGGATCGGCTGCGGGCGGCTGACCCGTTCGGCCGGCAAGGGCAGGCCGCCACCGGCCAGTACCTGTACCTGCCTGGTATGCCGGTCGATGGCGATGACCGCTGGCGGGTTCAGTGGCGAGCCAGCAATGGCGTAGATGTGCCCGGCATCCATGGCCAGGCTGCGAAAGCGCGTGTAGTCGCTGCCAAGGTGCTGCACCTGCCCGCCGTGGCTGCGCAGGCCCAGGTGCCCGAAACCTTCCTCGAACCAACTGGCCAGGTAGGTGTCGGGGCCGAGCGCCAGCCAGGTGCTGGCCCCCAGTTGCCAGGGGGCTGCGGCATGGTCGGCGGTCGCCGCAAGCAGTGCCTGCCACTGGCCGTCGACTTCCCCCCAGGGCTGCCAGAAGCCATTGCGATCGCTCAGGCAGTACAGCCGTCCGTCGGCGTCGAAGCGGGGTTGCTGCAGCGATTCTTCGTCTGCCGCGTCACCTGCCAGGCAACGGGCCGGCCCCCAATCACCTCGGCTGTCGCGTTCACGGCACATCAGGCGGGTGCGGGTCCAGGGTTGCTCCGGTCGGTCCCACTCGACCCAGGCCAGGCGCTGGCTGTCGTCGCTCAGGGTGGGCGAGGCATAGAAGTCGGCGCCTTCGGCCAGCACCACGCGGCCTTCGCCGGAGAGGGCCACCAGACGATGCTCGACCCGCTCGACATGCTGTTCTTCCACCGCCAGGACCTGGCCCGCCTGCCACAGCACATCGCCATAGCGGCAATGTTCGGCCTGGGTCAGGGCGCGTGGCGGGGAACCGTCGAGCGCCTGGGTGTAGACCTGCTGGTCGGCCTCGTTGACGAACACCAGGCCGTCACCGCCCAGGCAGAAGCTGCCACCGCCGTACTCGTAGACGCGGCTGCGCACGCTGTAGCCGTCCGGGGTCAGGCAATGGGCCTGGGCGTTGCGCCAGTGCCAGATGCGGCAGGCACCGTCGGCGGGGCGGAACTCGTTCCAGAACAGCCCGGCGGCGCCGACCTTGAGTTCGGCGAAATCGGTGCCGGCTGCCACTGCCTGGGCAGCGCTGAAGTCAGCCACGGGCGATGACACGGGAGTTGCGCTCATTGCGGAAGGTCATCTCTTCGATGCCCGGCTGGGCGGTTTCGGCTTCCTCGCGGGCCTTGAGGATGATGCCGTGGTCGGCGGACTTGGCGCACACCGGGTCGGCGTTGCTGGCATCGCCGGTGAGCATGAAGGCCTGGCAGCGGCAGCCGCCGAAGTCCTTTTCCTTCTCGTCGCACGAGCGGCAGGGCTCGGGCATCCAGTCGTAGCCGCGGAAACGGTTGAAGCCGAACGAGTCGTACCAGATGTGCCGCAGGTCGTGGTCGCGCACGTTGGGGAACTGCACCGGCAGTTGGCGCGCGCCATGGCAGGGCAAGGCGGTGCCATCCGGCGTGATGGTCAGGAACAGGCTGCCCCAGCCGTTCATGCAGGCCTTGGGGCGTTCCTCGTAGTAATCCGGGGTGACGAAGATCAGCTTGCAGGGGTTGCCGGCGGCCTTGAGTGTTTCCCGGTACGCGTTGGTGATGCGTTCGGCCCGCTCCAGCTGGGCGCGGGTCGGCAGCAGGCCCAGGCGGTTGAGGTGCGCCCAGCCGTAGAACTGGCAGGTGGCGAGTTCGACGAAGTCGGCTTCCAGGGCCAGGCACAGCTCGATGATGCGGTCGATCTTGTCGATATTGTGCCGATGGGTGACGAAATTGAGCACCATCGGATAGCCATGGGCCTTCACTGCCCGGGCCATCTCCAGCTTCTGCGCGAAGGCTTTCTTCGAGCCGGCCAGCAGGTTGTTGACCTGCTCGTCGCTGGCTTGGAAGCTGATCTGGATATGGTCCAGCCCAGCCTGGCGGAACGCCGCGATCTTTCGTTCGGTCAGGCCGATGCCGGAGGTGATCAGGTTGGTGTAGTAGCCCAAGCGCCGGGCTTCGCCGATCAGTTCGGCCAGGTCCTGGCGCACCAGCGGCTCGCCACCGGAGAAGCCCAGTTGCGCCGCGCCCAGCTCACGGGCCTCGGCCATCACCCGGAACCACTGCTCGGTGGAGAGCTCCTGGCCCTGCGCGGCGAAGTCCAGTGGGTTGGAGCAGTACGGGCACTGCAACGGGCAACGGTAGGTCAGCTCGGCCAGCAACCACAGCGGCAGGCCGACCTCCGGTTTGGCCGGCATTTCAGGCGAGGACGATCCAGTGTTCGGCACGGGCCACCTCCATGAACTGCTCGATGTCGTCGGCCACTTCCGGGACACCGGGGAACTGACGCTCGAGCTCGGCGATGATCGCCGCCACGTCGCGTTGGCCATCGATCAGGCCGCCGATCAGCGCGGCGCTTTCGTTGAGCTTGATCATGCCCTCGGGGTACAGCAGGACATGGCCCTTCTGCGCCGGTTCGTACTGGAAACGATAGCCCGGGCGCCACTGCGGGACTTGCTGACGATCGAAACTCATAGGG
The DNA here is from genome assembly GCF_040984075.1 of Pseudomonas sp. I2. Classification (NCBI taxonomy): domain Bacteria; kingdom Pseudomonadati; phylum Pseudomonadota; class Gammaproteobacteria; order Pseudomonadales; family Pseudomonadaceae; genus Pseudomonas; species Pseudomonas sp. I2. The sequence continues at coordinate 82,403 of NZ_JBCGFQ010000015.1, read as the reverse complement.
CGATCCCCTTGTGCCAGACCCGCTCGCCGGTGACGGTGTGGTAGGGCGGGCGGTCCAGTTCGTAGGCCATGCTCATGGCATCGAGCATGCTCCAGAGAATATCCAGTTTGAACTGCAGGATCTCCAGCATGCGCTCCTGGCCGGCGCGGGTGGTGTAGTGCTGCAGGGTGATCGCCAGGCCATGCTCGACATCGCGCCGGGCCTGGCCCAGGCGGGTGCGGAAGTACTCGTAGCCGGCCGGGTCGATCCACGGGTAGTGCTGCGGCCAACTGTCCAGGCGCGACTGGTGGATCTGTGGGGCGAACAGCTCGGTCAGCGAGCTGCTGGCGGCCTCCTGCCAACTGGCGCGGCGGGCGAAGTTGACATAGGCGTCCACGGCGAAGCGCACGCCGGGCAGGACCAGTTCCTGGGAACGCAACTGATCCGGATCCAGGCCCACCGCCTGGCCCAGGCGCAGCCAGGCCTCGATGCCACCGTCCTCGCCAGGGGCGCCGTCATGGTCGAGCAGGCGCTGGATCCACTCGCGGCGCACCTCGCGGTCCGGGCAGTTGGCCAGGATCGCGGCATCCTTCATCGGGATGTTGACCTGGTAGTAGAAGCGGTTGGCCACCCAGCCCTGGATCTGCTCGCGGGTGGCGCGGCCTTCGTACATCGCCACGTGGTAGGGGTGATGGATGTGGTAGTAGGCGCCCTTGGCGCGCAAGGCCTGCTCGAATTCGGCAGGGGACATCGGTGTTGCGTCGCTCATCAGGCCTCCTACAGCTCGATGCTCATGCCGTCGTAGGCGACTTCCACGCCCCGGCGTTGTACCTCGGCGCGTTCCGGGGAGTCTTCATCGAGAATCGGGTTGGTGTTGTTGATGTGGATAAGCACCTTGCGCTGGCGCGGGAAGCCCTCCAGCACCTCGAGCATGCCGCCCGGGCCGTTCTGCGCCAGGTGGCCCATCTCGCGGCCGGTGCGGGTACCGACACCGCGCCGTTGCATTTCATCATCCTCCCACAGGGTGCCGTCGACCAGCAGGCAGTCGGCGCCGTGCATCATCTCCAGCAACTGGCCGTCGACCTGGCCGAGGCCCGGGGCATAGAACAGCTTGCCGCCGGTGCGCAGGTCTTCGACCAGCAGGCCCAGGTTGTCGCCCGGGTGCGGGTCGAAGCGATGCGGCGAATAAGGCGGTGCGGCGCTGCGCAGGGGGAAGGGGGTGAACCTGAGGTTTGGGCAGGCTTCGATGACGAAGCTGCCGTCCAGCTCGATGCGGTTCCATTTCAGGCCGCCATTCCAGTGGCTGAGCATGTTGAACAGCGGAAAGCCGGTGGTCAGGTCCTGGTGGACCATGTCGGTGCACCAGACCTGGTGCGGGCAGCCTTCGCGCAGGCTGAGCAGGCCGGTGGTGTGGTCGATCTGGCTGTCGAGCAAAACGATCGCATCGATGCCGGTGTCACGCAGGGCGCGGGCCGGTTGCATCGGCGCGAAGGCCTGGAGTTGGGCGCGGATGTCCGGTGAGGCGTTGCACAGGATCCAGTGCTCGCCGTCGTCGGACAGGGCGATGGACGACTGGGTCCGCGCCGTGGCGCGCAGCGTGCCGTCGCGAAAGCCCTTGCAGTTGGCGCAGTTGCAGTTCCACTGGGGAAAACCGCCGCCAGCGGCGGAACCGAGAATCTGGATGTACATGGCTGCTCTCTATCCGAAGATGCGTATCCGAAAAACGAAAACGCCCCGGCGGACCGAGGCGTCGAACCGCAGGCTGGCTTAGCGGTTGGCGAAGTACATGGTCACTTCGAAGCCGATACGCAGGTCAGTGTATGCAGGTTTGGTCCACATGGGCTTGCTCCTTCCGGATAGGGGTTGGGGTTGTCAGTCACTTGTTTGGGTACCGCCTCGCGGAGGAGGTTCCATTGGCTGAGATTGCGCTATCTTACAAGAAAAATTTGTACCGAAAGGTTAATTATTCGAAAAGTGCCCTTGCACTTACCGTAACAATCGACCTTCGCTCATTGCCATCGCTCATCTGGCGCCGGTGCATTGGCCAAGCATAGCCAGCCATCTTCGGCCGCCAGCAGGCGCTGCATTAACAGATCCAGGTGCGTCTGGTCTGTATTCAGAATAGACCGCTGCATGTAGGAAAGGTCGCTGGCTTGTGTGGCCAGTTGTGTCTGCCATGCCCATTCCGCCACGTCGGTGTTGGCCATGGCGGACTCCGCGAACTGCTCGGCCAGGGCTTGGCGCACGCCGCTGTCGAGCTGCACACCTTCCTGGAGCAGGGCCAGCAGGTGGGTGAGGATTTGCGTGGGGCTGGCATGGGGCGATTGCACGCCGAAGAGCAGGCCGCCGACGCCCTCGACCTGACGAAAGGCGCTGAACACCGCATAGCCCAGTTGCAACTCCACTCGCATGCGCTGGTAGTACGGACCCTGCAGCAGTTGCGCCAGCAGCCGGCCTGCGGCTTGCTGTTCAGCCGGTAGCGGGCAGAACAGCAGCAGGGCGCTCTCGCTGCCCTCGGCCTGGGCGTGATGCCAGTGCAGCCCGTGGAAGGGCGCGGGCCGCTGCAGGTGGGCGGGTTGGCCCATCAGCTTGTCCAGGGTCACGCCCAGGGCTGCCTGCCCGGCCTGGTCGAAGCCCATGGCCAGGCCCTGCCAGCGCGCCGTTTGCCAGAGCCGGTCGAGCAAGGCCTGGTCCAACGGGGCGGCCGAAGTGGGTTGGGCTTCGCCGTTTCGCAGGACGTCGGGCAGTGCCTTGAGCAATGCCCGAAGTGGAATCAGCGCCGGCCCCTGGGTGGGCGGTGACTGCCAGTTATCCAGCGTGGGTGCACGTAGCAGGGCGAGCGACTCCTCGACCGCGCGCAACACCGCTTCTGGACGCCCCGTGCAACGCAGTTGCCAGTATTCGCCGACGGCATCGAAGGCCAGTTGTATCGAAGCGCGTTCGGCGCGCTCCATCAGCGGGCGCAGTGCCTGTTCGAGTAGCGGATGGAAACGTTGACGCAAGCAGGAGGTTATCTGCCAGCGCAGGTAGAGCGCGGCGAAGCGGCGTGTGTCCGGCAGGAGGTCGCTGATCGCCAGGCCTGCTGGAGGCGCGGCCGTGGAGTGCCGGGGAAGGCCGGCTTGCAGCAACGGATCGGGTGGCGCTAGCCGCCAGTGGTCGTGGGCACTGTCACTGCTGGGGAGGCTGCCCAGCAGTATTCGCAAGGCCTCCAGGCCTTGTGCATCGAGGGCCCGGAAAGGGTGGCCTGCGCTGTCTCGGCGGGCCAGGTCGAGGGCGCTGGCGGCTTGCTCGCGGCTGTGCTGCAGGCGGGCGAACGCCTCGTTCAAGGTCGCCCTATCGGCGTGGCGCATGAAGCCGAGCCAGCTGTGCAGCGACGTGCGAATGTCGGCTTGCGATGCCTCTTCGCTCAGTTGCAGGCGAACGCTCCAGAGCAGTTGCCCGGCGAAGGCGTGCAGTGGCTCGGCCTGGAAGCCTTGTAGCCATCCACGTTGGCGCAGGTGTGCCAGCCAGCCACCCTTTCGGCTGTCACCCAGGTAGGCGAGCAGCAGTTCCAGTGCCTGTTCGGCGCCTTGCGGCAGGTTTTCATGGGCGAACAGCAGGTCCAACCTTCGTCCGGCTGGGGGGAGGTGACGCAGGGCGCCTTGCAGCAGGGCCGGGGGCATCGCCTGGGGGATGCGCTGGCCGTCAGCGAACAGGCCGCCGAGGCGCTGGCCCACGGCTTGCAGCGCGTCCAATGGCTGTGGCCCGCACAGGGCCAGGGTCATCTGCCCGCCTTGGTAGAACTGTTGGTGAAACTGCCGCAGAGCCTGCTGGAACGCCGGATCGCGCAACACCAGGCTGTGCCGGTTGCCCGCCTGGAAACCGCTCAGCGGATGGCGGGCGGACACGCACTGGAGCAGGGCGAAGTGCCGCTGGGCCTCGGGGTTGCGCGACCAGGCGATGAATTCGGCATGGATCACTTCGCGCTCGCGGACCTGGCGTTCGATGCCCAGGTCCGGCTCGGCGAGCATCTGGCATAGGCGCTCCAGGCCGCCTGGCAGCGCAGTGGGCGGGACCTCGAAGAAGAAGTCGGTGGTGCGCTCGCGGGTGCTGGCGTTGACCTGGCCGCCCAGGCTTTGCACATAGCGCATCAGGCCGTCTTCCAGGGGAAAACGGTCGGTACCCAGGAAGAACAGGTGCTCGAGGAAATGGGCCAGGCCAGGCCATTTCGCTGGGGCGTCATGGCTGCCGGCATGCACCCGCAGCGCCGCGGCGGCGCGCTTGAGGTGTGGGGCGTGGCGCAGGACGAGCTGCAGGCCATTGGCGAGGGTGAGGTGGCGAGTGGCGTACATGCGCTCATGCTAGCGCATTTGTGGGGGCTGGCTGGGAGCAATTAGGGCCGCTTTGCGCCCCATCGCCGGCAAGCCAGCCCCCGGGGGCTCAGTCCTGGCGAGCCTGGTGCAGCTCGCGCCGCAGATCGGTCAGGTAGGGAAACGCCGCCCGCCCTTGCACCACGCATTCATGCTCCAGCTCGGCCAGCAACTGGCACTCGCTGCGCCCTGCCATGGCCAGCAAGCTCCCATCCGGACCGATGATGCTGCTCTGGCCGCAATACTGGATCTCGCCTTCCGCACCACAGTAGTTGGCATACACCAGGTAGCACTGGTTCTCCTGTGCCCGTGCGCGCACGGTGACCTGGCAGATGAAGTCGTAGGGCGTCATGTTCGCCGTCGGCACCAGGATCAGCTCGGCGCCGGCCAGGGCCAGGCGACGGGCGTTTTCCGGGAACTCGATGTCGTAGCAGATCAGCATGCCCAGCTTCCAGCCGTCCAGCTCGACCACCGGGAAGTGATCGGCGCCCGGGCTGAACATGGCGCGGTCCAGCTCGCCGAACAGATGAGTCTTGCGGTAGTTGCACAAGCTGCGACCATGGGCGTCGATCAACTGCACGCTGTTGTATACCGCGCCGTCTTCGGCGCGCTCCGGATAGCCATAGACGATGGCGATGCGGTGGGCCTGGGCGATTTCCACCACGCTCATGGCCGAAGGGCCGTCATCGGGCTCGGCGAGGCGCTGCACTGCCTCTGCACCGATGTTGTAGCCGCTCAGGTACATCTCCGGGCAGACCAGCAGTTGCGCGCCGCGGGCTGCCGCCAGTTGCGCCTGCTGTTGCAGGCGCTCGAGATTGCCGGGTACGTCCAGTGGCCTGGGCGTACCCTGGAACAGGGCGATGCGCATGGCGCCTCCTTGTTTCAGTCGGCCAGGGCGATCGGCCCGATCTCATGGAACACGTCGCCCGGGCCGGGATTGTCCGGGTGGGTCTTGCCACCGAAGTGATTCATGATACCCCACACCGCGTTCAGCGAGGTCTGCACCGCGCCTTCCACCCAGGCTGGCGTCCACGACACATCGTCGCCGGCGATGAAGATGCCGCGTTGCTCGGCCGGCATGTCATCCTGCATGAAGTGTGCGTACATGCGCTGGTTGTAGCGATAGTGGCCCGGCAGCGCACCCTTGAAGGCGCCGAGGAAGTGCGGATCGGCCTCCCACGACACGGTGATCGGGTCGCCGATGATATGGCCGGCGATGTCGGTCTTCGGGTAGATCTTCTTCAGTGCGTCGAGGGCCAGCTGCACGCGTTTTTCCACCGGGTGCGGCAGCATCTTCAGGGCGTCGCTCATCCAGGCGTAGGACAGGCAGATCACCCCCGGCTTGTCGTCGCCGTTGTCGAACAGGTAGGTACCACGGGTCAGGCGATCGGTGAGGGTCATGCTCATCAGGTCGCGGCCGGTTTCCGGGTCCTTGTCCTTCCAGAACGGCCGGTCGACCATGACGAAGGTCTTCGACGACTGCATGTAGCGCGTGCGGTCCAAGGCCATCCACATCTTCTGCGAGAACAGCGATTCTTCGCAGTCGATCTGGGTGGTCAGCAGCCAGCTCTGGCAGGTGGCGAGCACCGCGGCATAGTGGCGGGTATCGCCCCAGTTGTCGGTAACTGCCAGGCGACCATCGGCAGCGCGGGCGATGCGCTTGACGCCGGTGCGTGGCGCGCCGCCGTGCAGCGAGCTGAGGCTGGTGCCGGTCGGCCAGTGGGCGCAACGCTCCGGCACATGGCGCCAGATGCCCTGGGGCACCTGCTCGACGCCACCGACGACCAGGTGCTGGTGATCGTCGCAGTTGGTCATCACCACGCGGAAGATCTCCAGCATCGAGTTGGGGAAGTCCGAGTCCCAGCCGCCTGTGCCGAAGCCGACCTGGCCGAACACCTCGCGGTGCTGGAAGCTGAGCTTGGCGAAGGCGCGCGAGGTGGCGACGAAGTCATAGAAGGTGCGGTCGTCCCACAGTGGCACCAGGGTGTTCCACAGTTCCTTGAGGCGTGGCACGTCGCGATCGCGGATGGCCTGCTGGATCTCGCTGAAGCGGGCACCGCTCTCCAGGGCGTCGGCCCAGGCATCGGCCACCTCATGGAACAGCGCCGGCAGGTCGGCGGGTTTCTCGGCGTAGTAGGTCTGGCCTTCCAGGTCGATCACCGTGCTGCCCGAGGCTGGGGTCAGCGGGTTGGGGAAGGGCCGGGTCTCGAGGCCGAGCTTGTCGACATAGTGGTAGAAGGCTGTCGACGATACCGGGAAACGCATGCCGCCGAGCTCGGCGATGATCCCGTCGGTGCCGTTGAACGCTTGGGAGCGCAGGCGCCCACCCAGTTTGGAGGCCTCGTACACCACTGGCTTGAGCCCCAGCTTCATCAGTTCGTAGGCCGCCACCAGCCCGGCGATACCGGCACCGACGATCGCCACTTCCTCGCCATGTCGCTCGGCTGGAATGCTGCCCAGGCCAGCGGGGTGCTCCAGCCAATCGTCGAACGCGAAGGGGAAGTCCGGGCCGAAGATGGTGATGGGTTTCTTGCCGTCGGCGGGATGGCGGTTTTTCTTGTTCATGTGAGGACCTTGCCAGGGAGGCTGCGCAGGGGCGGAGCCTGAGTATAGGAAATGCCTGGTGGCCATTTTATGAAGCGGGGTGTTCGTAATTAAGATGCAGAGTGGCGTCGTTATGCTGTGTTAATCGTCTTAATGACATTCATTGATTGCATGATGACGACATTCAGTCCAGCGCGGCCAGGTGCTCGAGCGTTTCTGGGTACTTCTGCACCAGGCGGATCAGCGCCACCGCCTGGGCGTTGGGTCTGGAGCGGCCCTGCTCCCAGTTCTCCAGGGTGCGGGCATTGGTGCGCAGGTAGCTGGCGAATACGGCTCGGGACATATTCAGGCGTTGGCGCAGCTCGATCAGTTCGTTGGCGGCCAGTGGCGCCAGTTCCTGAAACGCCATTTTGTGGGTGCGCAGGGTCAGCTTCCCGGCGCGCTCCTCGGCGAGGGCGTCGAAGCCTTCGGTGAGTTCAGTGAAAATGTTGCGTGGCATGGGTTGTCCTCGTCAGGTATTCGCGTTCCAGCAGATGCTTGATTGCCTGCCGTTGGAGAGGGCTTAGGTCGTCCTGCAGGTCTTTTCCATAGAGCGTGAACAACCAGAACTGGTAATCCGCTTCCCACCCGTAGTAGATCACCCTGATACCCCCTCGCTTGCCCTTGTGGCGTTGGGGAGCGGCAAAGCGCATCTTGCGCAGCCCTCCGGTACCCGGGATGACATTGCCGACATAGGGATATGTCAGGAGTGTCTGCTGCAAGGTGCGAAAGCCCTCGTCATAGAGGTGTTCCGCGCGGTGCCGCTCGAAAGCCGGCAGTTCGATAAAGATCGCTTCCATGATCTGTACGCTACCTGCGTATAGCTTGGGGTGGTGTGGCCGCTCGTCAAGGGGCGACCTCTGGCAGCCTATCCGGGGGGAGGCACAGAAGTTGGGCTTGAGGTTTTCGAGGTGTTTCGGGGAACGTTTGCCTGGCGCTAGCCTCCGGCGAATGGCTCGCCAGTTGCCATGTTCGATGTAAAGGCAGCAATACCAAGCTTGGCGGCCGTGCTGGGAGAAGGACTTGTTGAAGTCTGGATCCGGAGCGGACGAGCCATTTCCTACAGACCTGCTTGTATTCAGGAACTATCCTACGAGCGTTGTCCACGCTAGCCTTCTGGCGCGCGGCATCGATGAAATCGCCAGTGACTGCGCCCAGCACCATGCCCGGAGAATGGGCGCGGGATGATTTGGTCGATCCAGCACTCGGCAGAAACGCTCAAGGCCCTGCTGGAGGGTGTGCTCGACGGCCAGGGCGCTTGATGCCCATCCAGGCAGCCGGCCCTCAGCCCGGCTGCCCCCGATCCACCTTGCTACTGAGGATGATGGAAGTGGTGGTCTTTTCCACGCCATCGAGGCTGCCGATCTGGTCGAGCAGTTGGTCCAGTTGCTCCGGTGAGTCGCTGTTCAGCCAGGCCACATAGTCGAATTCGCCGCTCACCGCGCACAGTTGCTGGACCTGGCCCATGGCGCTGAGGCGGCGCACGATGTCCTTGCCCGAGCGCGGCTGCACCTTGATCCCCACGTACGCTTGCAGGCCGCCACCGATCAGGCGCTGGCCCAGGCGTACGCCGTAACCGGTGATGACCTTGGCCTTTTCCAGCCGCGCCAGGCGCGAGTTCACCGTGGTCCGGGCGATACCCAGGTGGCGAGCGAGGGTGGCGACGCTTTCGCGGGCGTTGATCTGCAGCAGGGCGATCAGCTGGCGGTCGATTTCGTCGAGAGCGATGGGGCGGTAGTCGGACATGCAGGCTTCCTGTCTATATGGCCGCTTAGCCTAGATGGGACGTCAAGCGTGTACAAGAAAGCGGGCAACAGGGTTTCGTCTGTCACCATGGAAATACCGCGGTTATCATGCCTGGACGCGGCGATGTTGCCATCGCCAATCACACGAGTGACTTGGCCCAGGCCAGTGTGGGATGCATCTTGAATTTCGAACAGTTGCTTGAATGTTGGCGCATGGAGGTCTCCAACAAGAAAAAGCCCGGACGCAAAATCAGCTTGTTGCTCAACGTTCTCCGGCGGGCACGCAAGGACAACAAACTCCGCTACCTGTTCTGGTTTCGTATTGCGCAATACTTGTGCGCAAAGGGAGGTCTGCGTGCCGGCTATGCTCGGCGGCTCAACCAACGCCTGAATCTGCGGTACGCCGTCGACATAGACGTGGGGGCATCGATCGGGCCTGGGCTGCGCATCGCTCATCTCCCGGGCATTGTCATCAGTGGGCATGCGCGCATCGGCCGCAATCTGTTCATCCGCCAGAACAGTACGATTGGCATCAAGACGTTGGGGCGTGAAAGCTACAGCCTGGTAATCGGCGACAATGTGAGCGTGGGCGCGAACAGTTGCATCATCGCCGACCAAGTGCGAGTGGGGAACAATGTGACGATCGGGGCGATGTCTTTTGTCAACAAGAGCATTTCCGATAATTGTGTTTTCTATAACCAGCGCAATGCGGTGATCATCGAGAAATGAACAGCCGTCAGGGTTGCGGCGGCAACTCCACCATGGCGCGGAACCTGTCCAGCGTGATCTTGGGGATGACGTCGTCCGGAATCCTGGAGGTCGCGGACAGGTTATATATCCTGAAGCGATCCCCTACGACCTGGCGAGCCGTCAGTTCGAAGGATGGCAGGATCCTGCCTTGGAAGTGCTGGTCGAGTCCGCAAGGAGACTTGTCTGAACCCTCCTGCTCGTAGAAGCGGCCAGCCGACTGCTGCAGATCGACACCCACGAGAAACACTTGGGTGAAGCCGACATGGTAGGCGATCTGCAATGCCACGTAAGCGACCGTGCGAGCATCGAAGAAACCCTGTTGAAGGTCCTTGCTGAAGCCCAGCGAGCGGGCTCTCTTGTCGAAGCTATTGCGGCTGCGCACCAGAGCCTGTTCGTTGCTGAGCAGTCGCTGGAGGAATGAAAGATCCCTGACTTTCCTGAGCAGGAAAACCTCCCCCTTTGGTGGCGGCTGAAGGTTTTCGTACTGGTCCTTCCACAGCGCTATCCGTTGGCTCTTTTCCATGGCCAGCGAGAACAACTCGGGTTGTTGGCGGGCAAAATCCCTATCAGTGCAGGCATAGAAGAACGGCGCTATTCCTGCTTCCAGCAACAGTGAGATCGAGCCATTCATGGCAATCACCGGGACATGGGCGAACTCAGCGATCGGAAAGTTTTTCGCCGATGTGCCGGATGCCAGAAGGATGACGGGGCCATTTGTGATATCCCGACAATCCGCGAATGCCCGAGGAGACGGAAGGACTGAGGACATTGACGCGCTCCATAGTGGGGTTGTGTAGGATCAAGTGCCTAATAATGCTGGAAGTGGTGCTTTCTACAAAGTCTGGATCAGCTGCATCTTGTAGGAGAAATCTGGGTGGTTCGCAGCTTTAAAGGACGCAGCCCGTCTTGCCTGTGAAAAAGGTAGGAGCACTCTCGCAAAGACCTAACCACCGGCTGGCCCATCATCCACCATCAGAAAGCCGCCCCGATGGCGAAAAAATGATACGACACGTCGGGTTCGCGGGAGTGGTCGCCTGACATTTGCGTTTATCGTTTTGCCCAACACAGCGGGAAGTTGGCCATGCATAACGAAAGAGCAATGATCGATAGCCATGTTCATTTCTATACAGGAGCGGACCTTGAAAAAGTCGCCGGAAAACTTCCCTATACGCTGCCGAAGCCTCATTCGCTAACGGACTACTTGGCGCAGCTTTCAAAAAACAATGTGCTCCCGCGATTCTTGAACAATGTTCACCTGAGCATTCTTCCCGATTCGGAAAACGTCTTCGCTTCGTTCGAAGAACTCAAGGATTTACAGGCCCGTGACCCGGCCACGTATTCCGGCATACGCCTGGTCGGCACGATCAAGGCCGATCCTGCCTATGCGACGCAAGTCCGCCTGGCTCATCCGCAAGTGGCGGGAATCAGGATCGTGCTGCATGACGCGAAACCCGGCTCGGTTCGGGACGGTGCCTACAGCGATGCGGCCTGGAATGCATTGTACGACCGTCTGCGCGATCACCAGCACGTCCATGTCTATGCCCAGGAAGCCGAGACCAACCTTCGCGTCCTCAGGCAGATACCGCGGCATGTGCGGGTGATGATTGACCACCTCGGCAGTTGCCATGCTTCACGGGGCGCGGAAGAAGAAGCCTATGTTTCCCTGCTGCGAGAAGCGCGGGAAAGAGGAAATGTCTGGTTCAAGGGCCCCGGCTATCGAACGTCTACCGACGTTGAAAAAGTGCTGCCGTTTGCAAGTCGCCTGATTTCGGAACTGGGGGCAGGCAAGTTGATTCTCGAAGCCACGGATGCGCCGCATGTTGGTGCTGATAGCGATGGGATTGATTTTGCGCGCAGTTTCGATACCGCCGGGGCGTTCGGGTTTGTTCAGGATCTGGCCGAGCGGCTGTCGGTTAAATGCGCAATACCGGCCGGACAGATTCTCAGTGGTGCAGCAGCAGAAATATTCAACTTTGATTAAGCCAGAGTGCTAGGCAGGACGAAATATGAACAATAAAGTCTCGATGCAGGAAATTGAATTCGACGTTGACTACGCTGGCCACAGCGTGCGCCTGAAAGGGGCGGTATTCCAGCCCGAACAGGCAAGCGATCTTCCGCCCGTCGTCTTCAACTCTGGCTTCACCGGCGGTGTCTCGATGTACGGCCAGCTGTTCGGCCGCGCATTGGCTGCCCGTGGCTACCGTGTCATGACCTACGATGTTGCCGGATTCTTCTCCAACAAGCAGGTCCGTAACACCCATCAGGTCGGCGACATCACCGTGACCAACGTGAGCCTGGAAGACCAGAAGGACGAGGTGCTGGGCGCCGTGGCCTGGGCGCGTGAGGCCTTCGGCGAGATGCCGGTGGTCGCTTCCTGGGCAATGGGCTCGGTGGCCAGCCTTGCCGCGGTGGCCGAGCTGGCCAAGGCTGGCAAGGAGCAGATCAAGTTCTGGGTGCCGATGAGCTACACCCGCATCCAGGACCTGCAATCGCTGCGCGCCGATGCCAAGGCCGCTGATGCCGCGATTCGCGAACTCGATGGCGACGCGCCCATCCCGCCGTTCGACACCGGCACCGAGGCGACCCGCCTGGGTTACTACCCGCTCGATCCGGCCACCCAGCAATACGTGGATGAACAACTGGGCGCCTACACCGAAGCCGGTGGCGCCGACCGTTGGCCGGGCTGCAGCCACGTAACCGCCAAGTCGTACACCTCCTATGTGGCGTTCGATCCAGAGCAGGCCATCGAAGGGGCAACGGGCTTCCCGCCGGCCTTGATCATCCACGGTGCCAAGAACAGCCTGCACATGCCGGCCGAGTCCGAGCGTCTGTTCCGCCTGTACCCGGGGGACGCCGGTGAAGGCGTGTTCTTGCTGGCTGACATGCAACATGGCCAGCAGAACCAGGCGGACCACCCGGTGTTCCAGGCCATCATCGAGAAGATCGACGAGGCGGTCCGTCGGTACGCCTGAGTCGCAGCATGCAAGCTGGCGGGCCCGCACGTCGGGCCTTCCAGTCGCAGACCTTGTCTCGCCACCCCCCTCGCTGTACCCTCCCGACGCGCTTGGCCACCGATGGCCGGGACGCCAGATCGGTCGCCGCTTGTGTCGCGCTGCGATCGTCGTCGCAGAGTCTGCGCGCGGGCCCCGCCTGCTCCGCCAGCATGTCGTAATGTGGTATGCCTATGACTCGTGTCTCTCGCCCCTGAGAAATATCGAGGAAAGGTATGCTCAGCTCATCCACCGCCAACGTGCAAGGTGAAGCCCCCAAGCGAATCGGGCTGCTCATCCTTCCCCAGTTCTCCATGATGGCCCTGGCTGGCGCCAGCGAGCCGCTGCGGGCTGCCAATCGCCTCGCCGGAAAAACGCTCTATCAATGGAGCTTGTTATCGGAGGCCGGCGGTACCGTCAGCTCCAGCAGTGGCGTGGAGATCAATACCCAGTCGCTCGAAGAGGCGCCTGAGCTCGATCGGGTATTCGTGCTGGCGAGCCTGGATATCGAGCATCAGCGCCCACCGAAGATAATCAGGTTCCTGCACCGCTCCGTCGCCAAGGGCAAGACCGTGGGAGCCTTCAGCACCGGCACGTTCATCCTTGCACGGGCGGGCTTGCTGGAAGGGAAGAAGTGCACGCTGCACTGGGAGTCGATCAACCAGTTCGCCGAAGAGTTTCCCACCATCGAGGTGACGCGCGAACTCTACGTCAACCATGACAATCGCTGGACCTGTGCCGGCGGCACGGCGGCCATCGACCTGATGCTGGCGCAGATCTCCGTCGACTATGGTGGCAAGCTTGCCGCCGCGGTGGCTGAGCAGTTCCTGCATGCCAGGATCCGAGGGCCGGAAGAACAACAGCGGATGTCCATCCAATGGCGATTCGGTGTGCACGATAGACGCATCACAGCGGCCATCGCGCAGATGGAGGACAACTTCGAGCACGTCATCAGCATCGAGCAAGTGGCGCAGGTGTGCAATCTCTCCCAGCGTCAGCTCGAACGCTTGTGGCACCAGCATTTCGGCATGACGCCCCAGCGATTCTACCTGGAGCTGCGCTTGGCCGAGGCGCGGCGGATGCTGAGGGAAAGCACCAAGTCCATTGCCTCGATCGCCTACTCGTGCGGGTTCGTCTCTGCCTCTCATTTGGGCAGTGCCTATCGCAAGGCGTGGGGCTGCAGCCCGGGTGAGGAGCGGCGAAAGTTTGATATGGGCCAGGCATAGGCGCCGGCAGGATGTACCGCGATGGGATATGTCCACGCCCGGCTTTTGGCGGCCTCGGGGACACGGCATGGCCCGACATAAATAGGTGGCTTAGTAACTAACCGACCTGGGCTTCGGGTGCTGTTTCCTTATATATGGCCGGCCTTTCGAAACGCGCTTTTAGAAGATTTGTACGGTGGCCTGCCGAGTATCAGCCCGTGGCTTTCGCAAGGGATATGCGCGGCATGGGTCATGTCGATTTTTTGATAAAGGTCGTCGAACCTGAAGCTCAGCCGGGAGAAGGGAGCGGGGTAAGGTCGTCATAAATCCGGCATCCGCTCCCGATGACCCGGAAATCACAAGAACCTTGCGGAGATAGGCATAACAAAAATGGAAACGCTAAGTTTCATTCTTTCCAATTCAGGGCTTGTCGCCCAGTTGTTGGGGCAACATCTCTTCATTGTGTTCGTCGCTGTCGGGCTGGCTATCTTGACGGGTGTGCCGGTGGGTATCTTCATCTCCCAGCATCCTCGTGCAAGCCGTTGGGTCTTGTCGTTTGCCGCCATGCTCATGACGATCCCCTCCGCCGCACTGTTTGGCCTCATGATCCCCGTCCTTTCCTTGATTGGCCAGGGGATCGGCGTCGTTCCGGCAATCATTGCGCTCTTTCTTTATTCGCAACTTCCGATCATCCGCAATACCCATACGGCGATCTCCAACGTCGACCCGGCCCTGCGCGAGGCGGCCCGGGGCATGGGCATGTCTTCCTGGCAGCGGCTCTGGAAAGTCGAACTGCCGTTGGCAACGCCCTTGATCATGGCCGGGGTGCGTGTGGCGACCGTGATCAATATCGGCATCGCGGCCATCGCCGCCTATATCGGCGCAGGCGGGTTGGGCAGCCTGATCGTGCGCGGCATCTCCCAGACCGATACGCGCCAACTGCTGGCCGGGGCCATCTTGATCAGCATCATCGCGGTGGCCGCTGATTATGCCCTGTCCGTCCTGCAGCGTGCGTTGACCCCAAAAGGGGTTATCAAGATGAATAACCCCAGCATGAAGGAAGCTACAACGTGATCCAGATTAATAATTTGAATAAAAAGTTCGGCTCTATCACGGCTGTGGAAGATGTTTCCTTTACCGTGGAAGAGGGCAAGATCTGCGTGCTTCTCGGTCCTTCGGGGTGTGGAAAGACCACCACGCTGAAGATGATCAACCGCTTGATCCCGCCGACTTCCGGGCGAATCCTCATTGGCGGGCGTGACACGGCAGAGCTGGATACCGTGACCCTGCGTCGATCGATCGGCTATGTGATCCAGCAAGTGGGCCTGTTCCCCAACATGACTGTCGAGGACAACATCTGCGTAGTGCCCGATCTGCTCGGCTGGGACAAGGCCAAGAGCCGCAAGCGTGCCGCGGAGTTGCTGGAGGTGGTGGCGCTGGAGCCTTCGAAGTTTTCCAAACGCTTCCCTTGCGAACTGTCCGGCGGGCAGCAGCAGCGTGTCGGTGTCGCCCGTGCGCTGGCCGCCGACCCACCCGTGATGCTGATGGACGAGCCTTTCGGTGCGATCGACCCGATCAACCGGGACATCATCCAGGACGAGTTCATGCGCATCCAGCGCCAGGTCGGCAAGACCGTCCTGTTCGTCAGCCATGACATCGACGAAGCGGTGAAGATGGCCGACTGCGTGGCGCTGTTCAATGCGGGCAAGGTGGAGCAGTTCGGCACGCCCGATGATCTGCTGGCCCGCCCCGCCAGCGAATTCGTCGCCAACTTCATGGGCGGCGATCGCATCATGAAACGCCTGAGGCTCTTGCGTGCCGGCGATATCGCGCGGCAGACGCCGCCCCAGGAGCAGATGCAGATCGTCGGGGGCAATGGCGCGGCCTCGTTCGCGCCCCTGGTCGTGCAGCACACGGACGATCTGCGCCAGGTGCTGTCGCAATTGCTGGGGCAGGGGCGTGACTGGGCTGTGTGCAACGACAAGAACGGCAAGCTGGTCGGGTTCGTGCACCAGCAAGACATCCTTGCCCGCCTGGTCGAGAACACGACGACGGTGGTGCACTGATGAACGGCGTGGCCAACCTCTGGGAATGGCTCCAGGGCTACTGGAGCGAAATCATCTACCTCTCCTTCCAGCACATGCACATCGTCGCAGTGAGCAGTGCACTGGCGTTGATCGTGGCGCTGCCGGTGGGCATCTGGATGAGTCGCACGGGCAACCAGAAGTATGCCCTGGCTGTCATGCAGGTGCTCAACGTCGGCCAGGCGATCCCGAAGCTCGCGCTGCTTGCCTTGGCCATGAGCTTCGTGGGGGTTGGCGGGCCTGCCGCCATCTTTGCGCTGTGGGTGGCGACGCTGCTGCCGATCACCGTGAACACCTACGAGGGCCTGCGCTCGGTGCCGCGTCACCTGGTCGAAGCCGCCGAAGCCATGGGCATGACGCCGCGCGAGACGTTGTTCAAGGTCGAGATCCCGAATGCGCTCAACGTGATCTTCGCCGGTATCCGCACCGCGCTGGCGATCAACGTCGGTACCGCGCCGCTTGCCTTTCTGGTCGGCGGGGGAGGCCTGGGCGAGCTGATCTTCACCGGCATCGACCTGAACGACTACCCCATGATGATCGCGGGTGCCGTGGCGACGGCGGGCCTGGCCATCGCAGTGGACCTGGCCTGCGGCTTCGTCCAGTACGCGACGGTCTCCCGTGGCTTGCGACTTGCGGCGCGATAGTCCTGATAACAACTCAAAACACATAGGTGCTGTATGTTCGCACGAGGCATTGTCGCACTGCTCACGATGGCGCTGCTGGGGGCCGCCCAGGCTGCCCAGCCGAGTGTCGTCGTCGGGGGCAAGAAATTCACCGAGCAACAGTTGATTGCCGAGATGACCGCCCAACTGCTGCGCAGCGAAGGGTACAAGGTGGACAAGCGTCCCGACCTGGGGTCGTCCGTGCTGCGTTCTGCACAGGAGAATGGCCAGGTCGACATTTACTGGGAATACACCGGTACGTCGCTGATCATCTACAACAAGGTCAAGGAGCGGCTCGATGCCCAGCAGACCTACGCGCGCGTCAAGCGTCTGGACGCTGCCAAGGGGCTGACCTGGCTGCAGCCGTCCGAGGCCAACAATACCTATGCCTTCGCCATGCGGGAGGAGGAGGCGAAGGCGAAAGGCATTGCCACGCTCAGCGACCTGGCCACCAAGGTCAACGATGGCGAACACCTGAAGTTCGCCTCCAACGCGGAGTTCTATTCGCGGCCTGATGGTCTGCGACCGCTTCAGGATCTCTATGCGTTCACGTTCGAGCGTGACGACATCATCCGCATGGACGGCGGGTTGACCTACCAGGCCCTGCGTGAGGGGCAGGCCGATGTGGCCTTGGTGTTGTCCACCGATGGTCGCGTTCCGGCGTTCGGCTTCGTGATCCTTGAGGACGACAAGGGATTCTTCCCAAGTTATGCCTTGACCCCGGTCGTCCGCACCCAATTCCTGGAAGCCCATCCTGGCGTCGCCGAGCTGCTCAACACGTTATCCGCGAGCCTCACCAGCGATACCATGGCGACGCTCAACTCGCGCGTCGATGTCGGCAGGGAGTCCATCGAGAAAGTGGCCAGCGAATATTTGTCGAAGAACAATATGCTCGCACCCGCTGTCGCAGGCCCTGCTGACTGATCATTCGACAGGTGCCCGCTGTTCGGGCGCTCCTAATCTATTCGCACCACCAGTAGGATTCGTCATGGTTTCCATAACAAGAACCGTGGGCGCGGTATTGCTGTTCGCCACGATAAGTTCACGCGTGATGGCGGCAGACATAGATTCAATGAATCTTCTCCAACTTCGTGAAGCGCTCGATAGGGGAGAGGTGACATCGGAACAGTTGGTACGCCATTTCCAGGCGAACATCCAGAAAGACAATCGCCAGGGCCGGCATATCAATGCGGTGATCGCGGTGAACGGCAAGGCGCTCGAACAGGCCCGTGCCTGGGATGTCGAGCGAGCCCGGCCCCCCCAGGACCACAGCGGCCCGCTTGCGGGGATACCGTTTTTGGCGAAGGACAACTTCGACACGCGCGACCAGGTGACCAGCGGTGGCGCCTATGTGCTGCGCGCTTCGATTCCTTCCCGGAACGCCTTCGCTGTCCAGCGCCTGCTGGACAGCGGGGCGATCCTGCTGGGCAAGGCGAACATGTCCGAACTGGCCGCCTCCTTCGGCTGGTTCGGCTACAGCTCGCTGGGCGGCCAGACGCTCAACCCGCTGAACACCAAGCGCGATGCCTCTGGCTCCAGCAGCGGCTCCGCTGCCGCGGTCGCGGCCCGGTTCGCCCCTTTTGCGCTGGGGTCGGATACCAGCGGGTCGATCCGTGGTCCGGCAAGCGTGACCGGCACCGTTGGGCTGCGGCCCTCCATGGGCCTGATCGGCCGCAGCGGCGTCATCCCCTTGTCCCTGACCTTCGACACCGTCGGGGTGGTCACCCGAAGCGTGGCTGACCAGGCGATCGTGCTCGATGTGCTCAAGGGCCAGGACGACAACGATGCGGCCACCCAGGGCATCGCAGCAGAGCGCATCGGGTTCGTCGAAGCGCTTCGCCCCAACGCGCTGGATGGCAAGACCATCGGTGTGGTGACCAACTTCGAAGGCGCGAATGCACAGGTCGACCAGGTTTTCCACCAGGCCCAGCAGCGGCTCGAAGGCAAAGGCGCGAACGTTGTGAGCATCACCTTGCCGAAAGCCTATGAAACCCTCTGGGCAGATGTACTGGGGCCTGTGGGGGATAGTGAGTTCAAGCCGCAGTTCGAGCGCTATCTCTCGACGCTTTCGGCCGATCAGCCGAAAACGCTGGAGCAATTCCTGGCGCGGGCAAAGCCTGAGCAGTCGAAGCGCGATGGGCATCCGATGAACCCCAAGCGTTTCGAGGCGCTGGAGGCGCTCGCTGGGCATTCGCAGGCTGACACGCCCCTGTACATCTCGATCCTGTCCAACCGGATCCCAGGCCTGCGTCGGGATCTTGAAAACCTGATGCAAGCCTCAGGCATCGATGGCCTGATGTTCGCGACCATCAACTGCCCGGCTTCGGTGGTGCATGGGCAGAAGGACGATAGCTTCGAGTGCCAGTCGGACGATACCTATGCGGCGGCCTATATCGCATCCGCCACCGGGTTTCCGGAGATCACGGTGCCGGCTGGAACCATCACGGGTGGGGTGTCGGTGGGGGTGTCCTTCCTCGGGCGCCATGGCGATGACGCGAAGCTCGTCGGCTACGGCTATTCATTCCTGGGTAGGTAAGTTTCTTTCAATATCTTGAATTGAACCCGGCTGGAACAATTGGTGGGCGGTGATTGTTTTTGTTCCAGCGCCTGGGGGCAAGTTCTCTCGGTATCGAATTCTCTTGGCGTAAGCGCTCCGGGTATTCCCTGCCTGGCGTTCAATAATAATTAAAGCGTGAAAGAGGTGGTCATGGTGTTGGCTAACAGGTTTGCACGTTCGCTTGCAGGCTCCAGGCAGTCTATTGGTTTATATATATCGCTGGGCGCGCTCATGCTCGCACCCTCCGTCAATGCGGCGGGGCAGGCAGGGGAAGTTGGGGAGAAGATGGGGCGCCTGAATGTCTTGGCAAAGAACTATTACTACAACACCAGCCGAGACGAGCAGCGTTCGGATCAGGTGGACTGGACCCAGGCATTCCTTGCCAACTTCCAGTCGGCATTCACGCCGGGGCCGGTAGGGTTCGGTGTCGACCTGTTCGGCTATTGGGGCCTCAAACTCGATGGCGGTAGTGGCCGAACCGGCACCGGCAATCTGCCGGTCGGCGATGATGGGCGGCCGGACGACGAATACGGACGAGCCGGCGGTGCCGTGAAAGCCCGCTTCAAATCAACGGTGCTTCGCTATGGCGAGATGAGCCCGTCGGCCCCTGTCTTCGCCCAGAGCACCAGCCGACTGTTCCCCCAGACCGCCACGGGCTTCCAGCTCACGAGTAACGATTTCGCTCCGTTGCTGGTCGATGCCGGGCACTTCACGGCGGGGACCGATCAGGTCAATACCAACAGCGACGGTGAGCTCTGGGCCACCTATGCCCTGGTCACCACACCTTCGGTCAGCTATGCCGGCGGCAAGTACAGGTTTGCCGAAGGCGTGGTGGCCAGCCTTTACGTCAGCCGTTTCAAGGATGTTTGGGACCAATACTACGGGAACGTCAACTACGCGCTACCTCTGGGGCAGAACCAAGGCCTGACCTTTGACTTCAATGTCTATCGAACCCTCGACAGTGGCCAGGCCAAGGCCGGCACCATCAACACGACAGCTGTCGGCATGCAGGTGGCCTACAAGTACTCAGGCCATACCCTGACGCTTGCGCGTCAGAGCATCCATGGCGACCAGCCTTTCGACTACGTGGGCTTCGGGGATACCGGGCGGGCTGGAGGGTCGATCTTCCTGCCGAACTCGGTGCAGTACTCGGACTTCAATGGCCCGGGCGAGAAATCGTGGCAACTGCGCTATGACCTCGACATGGTGGTCTATGGCGTGCCTGGGTTGTCGTTCATGGTCCGCTACCTCAACGGCCAGGACATAGACGGCACGAAGGTGTCTTCGGGGGCTTACTTCAACAAGTACGGCTCTGACGACAGCGAGTTCGAAACCGATGCCGAGGCCAGGTATGTGGTCCAGTCGGGGCCGGCGAAGGATCTTTCGGTGCGCCTGCGCCTGGCGTGGCACCGAGGGGATGCGAGTACGGGGGGCACCCAGGACCAGGTCAGGGTGATCACTGAGTATCCCATCGATGTGTTTTGAGAGGCCAAGGCGCTGCGGTTCGTCTCGAGCGAGTATCCCGGATCAAGCCCTGCGCCGGTCAGCCAAGACATGCAACCGCCATTGGGGCCGCTACGCAGCCCCAAAATGACAACTCAACGGCATTGAAGACAGGCCGCCAGACGCCTAGCGCACCAGGCACGGACGCTTGTTGTCGAACTGCCAGCCGGGAACCAGGAACTGCATGGCGATGCTGTCATCCCGCGCGCCCAGGCCCTTCTGGAAATAGAGTTCGTTCGCCTTGGCCAACTGGTCCTCGTCGATGTCGACACCCAGGCCTGGACGCTCCGGTACCTTGACGAAGCCGTCGACGATCCGCAGCGGGTCGCGTGTCAGGCGTTGGCCGTCCTGCCAGATCCAGTGGGTATCGATGGCCGTGATCTCGCCCGGCGCCGCGGCTGCCACCTGGGTGAACATGGCCAGGGAAATGTCGAAGTGGTTGTTGGAATGGGAGCCCCAGGTCAGGCCCCAGTCATGGCACATCTGGGCCACCCGGACCGAGCCCTGCAGTGTCCAGAAGTGCGGGTCGGCAAGCGGGATATCCACCGACTGCAACTGGATCGCATGCCCCATTTCGCGCCAGTCGGTGGCGATCATGTTGGTGGCCGTCGCAAGGCCGGTCGCGCGGCGGAACTCGGCCATCACCTCGCGGCCGGAGTAGCCGTTTTCAGCGCCACAGGGATCTTCGGCGTAAGCCAGCACGTGGTGCTGGTCACGGCACAGCCTGATGGCCTCCTTGAGCGACCAGGCACCATTGGGGTCGAGGGTGATTCGAGCTTCAGGGAAACGCTCGGCGAGCGCGGTAACCGCTTCGATCTCTTCTTCGCCACGCAGTACGCCGCCCTTGAGCTTGAAGTCGGTGAAGCCGTAGCGTGCCTTGGCAGCTTCTGCCAGGCGTACCACCGCTTCAGGTGTCAGCGCCTTTTCATGACGGATGCGGAACCAGTCATTGTCGGCGTCAGGCTCGCTGCGGTATTCCAGGTTGGTGTCGTTGCGGTCACCGACATAGAAGAGGTAGCCGAGCATCTTCACTGCGTCGCGCTGCTGGCCTTCGCCGAGCAAGGCGGCCATCGGCACACCGAGGTGTTGGCCAAGCAGGTCGAGCAGTGCCGACTCCATGGCGGTGACAGCGTGCACGGTGATGCGCAGGTCGAAGGTCTGCAAGCCGCGCCCGTCGGCATCCCGGCTGGCGAACGTCTGGCGCATGGCGTTGAGCACGCGCTGGTAGTGCCCGATCGGCTGGCCCACGACCAGGCTACGGGCATCTTCCAGGGTCTGGCGGATACGCTCGCCCCCTGGCACCTCGCCGGCACCCGTGTTGCCCGCACTGTCGCGCAGGATTACGACATTGCGGGTGAAGTACGGGCCATGGGCACCGCTGAGATTCAGCAGCATCGCATCGTGCCCTGCAACCGGGATTACCCGTAGCTCGGTGACCACGGGCGTGCCATTGGACACTTGGGTGGAGGGGGTGAAAAAGGGCTGGGTTGGGCTGTGAAGGTTCATGGTCGTCAATTCCTGCAGGAAGTCAGTGAGGCTGGCTCAGCGCCGAGGGATGTTTGGCGTTGTCGTCACCCGCGCCCTTCGGGGCCGTGCGGATGAAGAAGACGAGCAGGGCAGCGAGCAGCGAGGTGCAGGCCAGGCCGTAGAGGCCGCCTTGGATCGAACCGGTCTGCTCTTCGAGAATGCCGAAGGTCGCTGGGGCGACGAAGCCGCCGAGGTTGCCCAGGGAGTTGATCAGGGCAATGACCGCTGCGGCGATGCGTGCATCCAGGTAGGCCTGGGGGATTGGCCAGAACAGCGCAGAAGCCGACTTGAAGCCGATAGCCGCGAAGCACACCGCCACGAACGCGAAGACCGGGCCGCCGGTGGTGGAGAGGAACATCCCCAGGCCGGCGATCAGCAGCGCAGCTGCAACCCACGCCTGCTGGAACCTCCAGCGACCGGCGCAGGCGGCAAAGGCATACATGGCGACGATGGAGATCAGCCAGGGGATCGAGTTGAAGAAACCGACCTGGATATCGCTGAGCCCACCCATGTTCTTGATGATGCTTGGCAGCCAGAAGGTCGCCGCGTAGATGGTCAGCTGGATGCAGAAGTACAGCACGCAGAACAGGATGATCTGGGGATCGCGTAGCAGGCGCCATACGGTAAGCCTTGGCCCCTTCAGCGCTTCACGCTCGCGCTGCTCGCGTTCGATGGCGCTGTTGAGCGCGTTCTTCTCGTCCGCGGTCAACCATTTGGCGTCGTTGGGCGTGGAGTCCAGCCAGAACCAGACGGCGAAGCACAGCACGACGGAGACCATCCCTTCGATGAACAGCATCCACTGCCAGCCGTGCATGCCCAGGCCCTCGATCTGCATCAGGGCGCCCGCCAGAGGGCCTGAAATCAGCGAGGCTGCTGCTGAGCCACTGAGAAAGATGGCGATGGCTTTGCCGCGTTCATCCTTGGGCAGCCAGCGGGTGAAGTAGTAGATGACGCCAGGGAAGAAACCGGCCTCGGCGACGCCCAGGAGGAATCGCAGGATGTAGAAGTGCGTTTCGTTCTGCATGAACGCCGTGGCACTGGCGACCAGGCCCCAGGTGAGCATGATGCGAGTGAGCCACACCCGTGCGCCGACGCGTTGCAGCAGCATGTTCGACGGCACTTCGAAAAGCGCATAGCCGATGAAGAACAGACCGGCACCCAGGCCGAAGGCGGCAGCGCCGATGCCCAGGTCCGTTTCAATGTGCGTGCGAACGAAGCCGATGTTCACCCGGTCGATGTAGTTGACGATGAACATGATGACGAACAGCGGTAGCACATGGCGTTTGACCTTGCCTACCGCGCGGCCGAGGACATCGCCGTCGGCGGCTGAATCTGCGATCTGGTTCATGACCTGATCTCCCACTAATTGTTTTTGTGCGGGCTGTACCGGCCAGGTGGCGTCCCTGGTTGGTGGTTCTTTGTCGCAATGGGCAGGCGGCGTGAGCCGCCAGGCCATCCGCTCTATTGCGGGCGGACTGCGTCGCGGGCAGCGTTCAAATCACCGTTGGCAGTGAAGTCGGTGACAGGGAAGGGCGAAAGCCCAGGAGGAAGGATCGATTTCAACTCTTGAGGATTCATGACGGGTCACAACCTGCTTGGATGTTGTTGTGGAGGAGGCAGCGTGGCTTGTCTGACATGTCGAGGCCGATGGTAGGACCGAAAATGTTGTACGACAAGTGTTTTTCGAGAAAGAATTCACAGGATACAACCTGCTTTTAGTGGCTAACATGCTGGAATATGCTCACAATTCCGGCTATTTCATGTTGCTGTCGGGTTGCTCTGACACGTCGTAAATTAGATATAAAAATTAGTTGTCATACAACTTGGCGCTGCTAAAATCTCCCGAAAACGGCTTGGGTTGTCTGTCAACTGCCACCAGAGGTGAGGAAGCATGGCGTTTCAAGAGTCCCCTGCGCCGATCCCGCGCAAGAAAAGCCATACACGTGCTCATGACCTCGTGTCCGACCTGACGCGCCGCATACTGATGGGTACTTTCCAGCCGGGAGACAAGTTGCCTTCCGAGGGAGCTGTCGCACGCGAGCATGGCGTGAGCCGGACAGTGGTGCGCGAAGCGCTGTCGAAGCTCCAGGCTTCAGGCCTTGTTGAAACGCGGCATGGCATCGGTACGTTCGTGATCGAGCGACAACCGCAAAGCGGCTTCCATGTGGGGGTGGAGACAGCGGCGGGTGTACGCCAGGTGCTGGAATTACGCATTGGGCTGGAGGGGCAGGCCGCCGCCCTGGCAGCCCTGAGGCGCACTGACGATCATTTGCGACGCATGCGCCAGGCCCTGGATGACTATCAGGACCTGGCGGCAGCCGGGGATAGCTGCATCGAGCCTGACCGGCGTTTTCACCTGCTGATTGCGGAGGCCACGGGCAATGTCTACTTCACCGAGCTCATGAGCCACCTGGGAAGCGCCCTGATTCCCCGCAACAGGCTCGACCTGGTCGAGCGCTCCGGCGCGAACCTGGCCCGTCATGCATACCTGGCCAACCTGGAGCATGAGGCCATCCTCAATGCAATCCGCCGACAGGATCCGGATGCCGCGCGTGCGGCCATATGCTTGCACTTCACCAATAGCCGGGATCGGCTGGTGCCTGGTGTCGAGGGGGTGGATGGTTAGTCTGGGCAGATGGGCAGGGCGCTTACGTCTTGTGATGTTTCTTTGCTAGCCGAGCTGCGGCGATATCCCGCATTTGATGCCGGTGTGGACGCATTGTGGACGCAAAGGGGCTTGCAGGAGGGGGAGGCGAGGTGGATCGCTGGCATTGAAAAGACGAAAGCCGCGCAGTGCGCGGCTTCTGGACTGGTGGGCCCACACGGACTCGAACCGTGGACCAAAGGATTATGAGTCCTCTGCTCTAACCAACTGAGCTATAGGCCCCAGGAGGTGGCCGGATTATAACGAGGGTTTCGAGACGGTGCCATCTGAAAGATCCGATAGTGCTATGCGCAGGCAGGTAGCGGCGAACTCCTCGGGCGGTAGAGGCAGGCTGACGATGTAGCCCTGGATCTGCTCGCAGCCTTCGGCGGCGAGGAAGCGTTGTTGTGCCTGGTTCTCCACGCCCTCGGCGATGATGGTCAGCTGCATGCTGCGGCCAAGGGCGATGATGGCGCGGGTGATGGCGGCGTCGTGGGGGTCGTCGGGGAGGCCGCGGATGAAGGACTGGTCGATCTTGAGGATGTCCAGGGGCAGGCGCTTGAGGTAGCTCAGGGACGAATAGCCGGTGCCGAAGTCGTCGATGGCCAGCTGTACGCCAAGGGCCTTGAGCTGGTGAAGAATGGCCAGAGCCTCTTCGGCCTGGCTCATGATGAAGTTCTCGGTGATTTCCAACTGCAAGTCGCCCGCCTTGAGCTGGTAGGCCTTGAGCAGGTGCTCGATGCGCCTGGCCAGGTTGGGTTGGCGCAGTTGGGCGCCGGCGAGGTTGATCGACAAGGGGCCGAACGGTTGATGGGTGCGCTTCCAGGCGTGCATCTGCCGGCAGGCCTGCTCCAGTACCCAGTCGCCCAGTTGGAGAATGGTGCCGTTCTCCTCGGCGAGGTGAATGAAGTGCTCCGGCGGGACTTCACCGAAGGTCGGGTGGCGCCAGCGGATCAGGGCTTCGGCGCCGACCAGGCTCTGGGTCTTGAGGCTGAACTTGGGCTGGTAGCACAGGCTCATCTCGTTGCGCTCGATGGCGCGGCGCAGTTCATGCTCCAGGGCGATGCGTTCGCTGGCCTGGGCGGTGAGGTCGCGGGTGTAGGCTTCGACACGGTTGCGGCCCTTGGCCTTGGAGCGGTACATGGCGGCGTCGGCGTTGCGGATCAGGCTGGCAACGTCGCTGCCATCCTGTGGATAAAGGCTGATGCCGATGCTGGCGCTGGTGAAGAACTCGTGTTCACCGGCCTGGAATGGGGCGTGGAAGCAGGCCAGCAGCTTGTTGGCGATGGCGCTGGCGTCGCTGGGCCTGTGCAGGCCGGGCAGGAGGATGATGAATTCGTCGCCGCCCAGGCGGGCCACGGTGTCGACGTCGCGCACCTGCTCCTTGAGGCGCTGGGCGATGCCTTTGAGCAGCAGGTCGCCGACCGGGTGGCCGAGGCTGTCGTTGATGTGCTTGAAGCGGTCCAGGTCAAGGAACAGCACCGCGCCCTGGCGATTGGAGATCTGTGCGCAGGTGAGGGCGGCTTGCAGGCGGTTCTCGAACAGCGCGCGATTGGGCAGGCCGGTGAGCGGGTCGTGGTGAGCCTGGTAGTCGAGCTTGGCCTGGGCGTGCTTGAGGCTGGAAATGTCGGCGAACACGGCGACGAAGTGGGTGATGCCACGCTCGCTGTTGCGCACGGTGCTGATAGTCAGCCAGCCGGGGTAGAGTTCGCCGTTCTTGCGCTTGTTGTAGATTTCGCCTTGCCAGTGGCCCTCAGCGGTCAGTTGGTGCCACATGGCGGCGTAGAAGGCGCTGTCGTGCTGGCCGGAGGCGAGCAGGCGCGGGGTCTGGCCGAGGGCCTCGATCTCGCTGTAGCCGGTGATCTCGCTGAAGGCGCGGTTGACCGCGCTGATGCGCTGGTCGGGGTCGGTGATCAGTACGCCTTCGGCGGTATTCTCGAACACCGTGGCGGCCAGCTGCAGTTTTTCCTGCATCAGGTGGCGTTCGGTGATGTCGCGGGCGATCGTCAGCATGCAGTCGACCCCGGCGATCGGCAGTGGCCGAGCGGACAGTTCGCACAGGCGGATCTGCCCGTCGCTGCGGCGGATGTGGCAGCTGAAGTCGCGCACGAAACCGTCGCGCTTGAGTTGCTCGACCAGGCGACTGCGCTCGTTGAGGTCGACCCAGATGCCCAGGTCCAGGGAAGTCTGGTCGATAGCTGGGTTGATGTCGTAGCCGGTCAGGCGGCAGAAGCCTTCGTTGACCTCGATGAGCAGGCCATCGCTCTGGCGTGACAGCAGCAGGCCGTCGGGAGAGGCGTGGAAGGCCTTGGCGAACTTCTCCTCGGAGGTCTGCAACTGCTGTTGCGTTTCCTTGAGCTGGCTGATGTCGCGCACGGCGACCACCAGGGCCGGGATGCCGTCCAGGTCGAAGGTCTCGGCCGAGGTCAGGCCGGTGAACAGCTGGCCATTGCTGCGCCGGAAGCTCATTTCCAGGTTGCGGATGCCGCCGCTGTGCAGGCGTTCGAGCAAGGCCGGGCCGGCACCGGCGACGGCCCACAGGTCCAGCTCGGTGGCGGTGCGGCCGATCACCTGGGCCGGGCTCAGGCCGATCTGCTCCTCGAAGGCCTCGTTGACTTCCAGCAGGCAGCCGTCGCTGTGCCTGGCGATCAACAGGATGTCCGGGCATTGCTGGAACACCGAGGCGAACTTCTGCTCCGACAGGCGCAGGGCGTCTTCGGTGCGTTTGGTCTCGCTGATGTCGATCATCAGGCCGCGCATCAGCGGACGGTGGCCGTGCTCGATCATGCTGACGATATTGCGTACCCACAGGGTGTGGCCATCGGCGCGGATCACCCGGTAGTCGAGGTTGTGGTCACGCCCGGCGGCGGTTTCGCTGTCGCAGTAGGCCTGGGCCCAGAGCGCATCTTCGGGGTGCAGGATGCTGCGCCAGAAGCCTGGCTTGAGCCACTCGTTGAGCGGGTAGCCGAGCAGGTCCTCGGCATGGGGCGAGACGTAGCTGTAGGTGAAGTCGTTGGCGTCGGCTTCCCAGGCGATGGCAGACAGGCTTTCGACCAGGCTGCGGTAGTGGTACTCGCTGCTGCGCAGTTCCTGTTCGAGGGCGATGCGCCGGGATATTTCCGAGCTCAGGCGCCGGTTGATGCGGATCACCACGGCGAGAATGGCCACCAGCAGCAGGACGGCGGGCAGGCCGTAGAGCAGCATGTCGTGCCAGAAGGTTCGTTGATCCACGACGTTGCCGACCCAGCGTTGCTGGATCTGGTTGATTTCGCCACTGCTCATGTCGGCCATGACTTTGTCGAGGATGCCGACCAGCAGCTTGTTCTCCCGTGGGGCAGCCATGGCCAGTTGATAGCGGTAGGGCGTCTCGCCGCTCACGTAGAGGCCTTCGAGCTTGAGCTGGCGCAGGCTCCAGATGCTCGAGGCGAGGTCGCCGACCACGGCATCCACCTCGTCGATGGCCAGTGCCTGGAGGGCTGAGCTGACATTGGGCAGGGCCACCAGGTTGAGGTCGGGGTGGTGGCTGCGCAGTAGTTCGTGGGGGGCGTAGTTTTCCACCACGGCGATCTTGAGGCCGTACAGGTCTTTCAGTGTGCGTGGTTGCGGGCCGCCTTCGTGGGCGAGGATAACGATGGGGAAATCGAGGTAGGGGCGGGTGAAGGCCAGGTAGGTCTGGCGCTCCGGCGTCGACATGATGCCTGGCAGCAGGTCGATGCGGTTCTGCCGGGCCTGTTCCAGCACCTGGGTCCAATTGCTGGGCTCGACGGGTTTGAGCGTGACGCCCAGGCGTTCCTGGATCAGGGTGATGTAGTCGGCGGCCAATCCCTGGTAGCGGCCTTCCTGGTCGCGGAACTCGAAAGGGGGCCAGGACGCGTCGATGCCCAGGCGCAGCTGTGGATGGGCGCTGAGCCAGGCTTTCTCCTCGTCGGTCAGGGTCAGGGCGCCGGCCGTTGTGTTCCAGATGAGCAGGATCAGCAACAGAAGGGCCGGCATAAAGGGCATAGCGGCCTCTCGTTCAGGGGGTCTGAATTCGAGTGTAGACGGGCATTGGGTGGGCGGTGGGAGATTGTCCGGCCTGCCGGGGCCCGTGGGAGCGGGCTTGCCCGCGAATCGGCTGGCTCGCCGGTGCGGGCAAGAGCCTACCCCAATGCCATTGCCCCAAAAGAAAAACCCCGGCCTGGGCCGGGGTTCGTCATCACTCGTCGAGGAACGATCGCAGGTGTTCGCTGCGAGTCGGGTGGCGCAGCTTGCGCAGCGCCTTGGCTTCGATCTGACGGATCCGCTCGCGGGTCACGTCGAACTGCTTGCCCACTTCTTCGAGGGTGTGGTCGGTGTTCATGTCGATGCCGAAACGCATGCGCAGCACCTTGGCTTCGCGTGCGGTCAGGCCCGAGAGCACGTCACGGGTGGCTTCCTTGAGGCTTTCGACCGTGGCTACGTCGATCGGGGACTGCATGGTCGAGTCCTCGATGAAGTCGCCCAGGTGCGAATCTTCGTCGTCACCGATCGGGGTCTCCATGGAGATCGGTTCCTTGGCGATCTTCAGCACCTTGCGGATCTTGTCCTCTGGCATCTCCATGCGCTCGCCGAGCTCTTCCGGCGTCGGTTCGCGACCCATCTCCTGCAGCATCTGCCGGGAAATACGGTTGAGCTTGTTGATCGTCTCGATCATGTGCACCGGAATACGGATGGTGCGCGCCTGGTCGGCGATCGAGCGGGTGATCGCCTGGCGAATCCACCAGGTGGCGTAGGTCGAGAACTTGTAGCCGCGACGGTATTCGAACTTGTCCACCGCCTTCATCAGGCCGATGTTGCCTTCCTGGATCAGGTCGAGGAACTGCAGGCCGCGGTTGGTGTACTTCTTGGCGATGGAAATCACCAGGCGCAGGTTCGCCTCGACCATTTCCTTCTTGGCACGGCGGGCCTTGGCCTCGCCAATGGACATGCGGCGGTTGATTTCCTTGATTTCGGCGACGGTCAGGCCGGTCTCGTTCTCGAGGTCGATCAGTTTCTGCTGGCAGGCGACGATGGCAGCGTTCTTCTCACCCAGGGCGGCAGCCCACTTGGTGTTGCGCTTGGACAGGTCGCCGCTCCAGGTCTGGTCGGTTTCGTTGCTTGGGAACAGGCGCAGGAAGTCGGCACGTGGCATGCGCGCATCACGTACGCACAGCTGCATGATGGCCCGCTCCTGGGCGCGCAGACGCTCCAGGGCGCTGCGTACGCGCTCGACCAGGACGTCGAACTGCTTGGGCACCAGCTTGATCGGCATGAACAGGTCGGCCAGGGCCTGCAGGGCGGCGATCCCTTCATCGCTGCCGCGACCGTGCTTCTTCAGCGCCTTGACGGTGACGTCCAACTGGTCGGACACCGCGCCGAAACGCTGGCGAGCGACTTCCGGATCCGGGCCGCTTTCGCCTTCGTCCTCGCTGTCGTCAGCGTTTTCTTCGCTTTCTTCGTCCTCTTCTTCCTCTTCCTTGGCGGCCGCGGCCTTGGCGCCGAGCTGAGGGGTTTCCTCGGAAGGCGTGGCGATGCTGTCATCGGGGTCGATGTAGCCGCTGAGGACGTCGGACAGGCGGCCACCTTCGGTGGTGACGCGGTCGTATTCGCCGAGGATGTAGTCGACGGTACCCGGGAAGTGGGCGATGGCGCCCATCACTTCACGAATGCCTTCCTCGATGCGCTTGGCGATTTCGATCTCGCCTTCGCGGGTCAGCAGCTCGACGGTACCCATCTCACGCATGTACATGCGCACCGGGTCGGTCGTGCGGCCGATATCGGTTTCAACCGCCGCCAACGCGGCGGCGGCTTCTTCGGCTGCGGCTTCGTCGGTGTCGGCTTCCGCCAACAGCAGGGCATCCGCATCCGGAGCACTCTCGAATACGTTGATCCCCATGTCGTTGATCATGCGGATGATGTCTTCCACCTGTTCAGGATCTGAAATATCCTCAGGCAGGTGGTCGTTGACCTCCGCGTAAGTCAGGTAGCCCTGCTCACGACCGCGGGTGATCAACTCTTTGATACGAGACTGCTGTTGCGCTTTTCCGGACATAACACCCTATCCACTGAAGGTCTTGGCGGGCAAAAAACAAGCCGAGGATTATACCCGAGCATGGACCTCACGCGCCAGATGAGGTCGGGGTTTGTGCGGGAACATTGCGGCTCAGCAGTGCGAGCAGCTGAGATTTTTCCTCGGCGCTCAACTCACTTTGACGTGCTTTCCTGAGCAGATGTTCCAGGCTGCGCTCGCGTTGGCGGGCGGACAAGCTAGTTATAGTGTCGAAAAACTGTTGTTCAAGGTTGTCGGCATCGATCAACCATTCCTTTTCCGCCAGGGCGCGCAGCAGGCGGCCTTGTTCAGTGCCGTGCCAGCGTGCGATCAACTGCATTGAGCTTAGCCCAGGATTCTTCTGTGCGGCCTCGATCAGGGCCACCAGCAGTTGGCTGTAGAGATGCTCTTCGTCGGCGAAGTGGCTGGCGTCCTCGACCTTGCCGGCCAGCAAGGGGTGGTGCAGCAGGGTGCGCAAGGCCGACAGCGTCGGCGGCTCCACCGGGGCCGGCACGCGGGGTGGCGCTTCGCCGCGCTGGCCGTCGCGCTGCCAGGGCTTGCCGCCTTTCTTGTCCCAGGGCTTGCCGTCCCATTGCTTCTTACCGCCGCCTTTGTTTTGCGTCCAAGGGCGCTGCTCCTGGTGGACGGGGGCGTAGTCGGGCTGGTGCGTATCGCCATAGTCGGGCGTGTAGCTGGCCATGGCGTCGTAGTCGTAGCCAGGGTCGTAGTCCGGCGTGCTGGTCGCGGGCGCGCTCTGTGCCAGTTGTTCCACCTGCTGGGGGTCCAGTCCGGTGATTTCCTTCAGGCGATTGCGCATCAGCTGACGAAGGTTGGCGCCGGGGATCTTTTCGATCAACGGCGCGGCCAGGGTCGCCATGTGCGCCTTGCCTTCCAGCGAGCGTGGATCGGCCTCGTTGCCCAGTTGCTCGAAGAAATAGTCGGCCAGGGGCTGGGCGTGCTGATTGATGCGCGCCAGGAAAGCGTCGGTGCCCTCGGCGCGGACCAGGCTGTCCGGGTCTTCGCCTTCGGGCAGGAACAGGAAGCGCGCGCGGCGGCCGTCCTGCAGGCTCGCCAACGTCGACTCCAGGGCGCGCCAGGCGGCCTTGCGGCCGGCCTGGTCGCCGTCGAAGCAGAACAGCACGCTGGGGACTACGCGGAACAGGCGCTTGAGGTGCTCCTCGCTGGTGGCCGTGCCCAGGGTCGCCACCGCATTGCGCAGGCCCTGCTGGGCCAGGGCGATGACGTCCATGTAGCCCTCGACGACGATGATCTCGTCGAGGTTGCGGTTGTGCTTGCGCGCCTCGAACAGGCCGTAGAGCTCCTGGCCCTTGTGGAACACCGGGGTTTCCGGGGAGTTCAGGTACTTGGGCTTGTCGTCGCCCAGGACTCGTCCGCCGAAGGCGATGACCCGGCCACGGCTGTCGCGGATCGGGAACATCACCCGGTCGCGGAAGCGGTCGTAGCGCTTGCCGGTCTCGGCGTTCTCGATCAGCAGGCCTGCGTCGATCATGACCTTCTGCTGCAGGGTGTCGGCGCCCAGGTGCTTGAGCAGGTTGTCCCAGCCCGGCGGGGCGAAACCCAGGCCGAAATCGCGGGCGATCTCGCCGGACAGCCCGCGGCCCTTGAGGTAGCCCACCGCCGCCTTGCGGGTCGGGTGGCTGCGCAGGGCCTGGCGGTAGAACTCGGCGGCGGCTTCGAGCAGCGGGTAGAGCGGCGAGTCGGTGGGCTGGCGGGGTTTCTGCCCGCGCCGGCCCTCCTCCCGCGGGACTTCCATGCCTGCGGCCCTGGCCAGCTCTTCGACGGCCTGGGGGAAGTCCAGGTTGTCGTGGTCCATGATGAAGCCGAGCGCGTTGCCACCGGCGCCACAGCCGAAGCAGTAGTAGAACTGCTTGTCGGGGCTGACGGTGAAGGACGGGGTCTTTTCCTTATGGAACGGGCAGCAGGCAGAGAGGTTCTTGCCGGTCTTCTTCAGCTGGACGCGCGAGCTCACCACGTCGACGATGTCGGTGCGGTTGAGAAGGTCGTCGATGAAGCTCTGGGGAATCAGCCCGGCCATGGCAGTCTCGTCATCTGGCAACTGGCAAGTCTAATCGCTACGCGCGGGTTCGGGGCGAGTGGTGCTATTGGAGGGTGCGAGGAAAAAATGTGCTCGTCAGCCACGGAGGGCTCGTCAGTCACGACGTGCACGACTGGCCATTGACTAGCTCTGACGTGTTCAGGCGGATTGCCCGCAAGCTGCTGCAAGGGGCACCTCAGGCTTGGCGCCAAAGGTTTGAAGCTACCGCTGCCATCAACCCGGCACAAGGCCGGGCGGGGCAGAAGCTTTGCGTAGAACGCCTGTATCAGTACAGACGAACGGCGCGGCGCTGTTCGCGCTGGACCTTCTTGGCGTGACGCTTGACAGCGGCAGCGGCCTTGCGCTTGCGCTCGGCAGTCGGCTTCTCGTAAAACTCGCGGCTACGAACTTCAGCCAGTACACCGGCTTTTTCGCAGGAGCGCTTGAAACGACGCAGAGCTACGTCGAAGGGTTCGTTCTCTTTAACTTTGACGGCTGGCATCCAGGGCTACCTTCATTCATTACCGGGGTGGACGCGCTCCTGGCAAAACAAGGGTGTGCTGGAGAACGTCGGTTTTCAAGGGCTGCGGATGTTAACCCTTAGACGGCCGGAATGCAAAGCCTCTGATCGAAAACCGCTGGTCGGCATCGGGTACGGGGACTATCATGCGCGCCTTCGAATTCAGCCTCGACAAGGCACAGACCCATGCTAGTACTGGGATTGGAAACATCCTGCGACGAAACTGGCGTCGCATTATACGACAGCGAGCGCGGCCTGCTGGCCGATGCCCTGTTCAGCCAGATCGACCTGCACCGCATCTATGGCGGGGTGGTACCGGAGCTGGCTTCGCGTGACCACGTCAAGCGCATGCTGCCGCTGATCCGCCAGGTGCTGGGCGAAGCCGGCTGCGTCGCCACCGAGATCGATGCGATCGCCTATACCGCCGGCCCCGGCCTGGTGGGGGCCCTGCTGGTCGGTGCCTCGTGCGCCCAGGCACTGGCGTTCGCCTGGGACATTCCGGCGATCGGCGTGCACCACATGGAGGGCCACCTGCTGGCGCCCATGCTCGAAGAACAGCCCCCTGAGTTTCCGTTCGTCGCCCTGCTGGTCTCCGGTGGCCATACCCAGTTGGTGCGGGTCGATGGCGTCGGCCAGTACCAGTTGCTTGGCGAGAGCCTGGACGACGCGGCGGGTGAGGCCTTCGACAAGACCGCCAAGCTGATTGGCCTGAATTATCCCGGCGGGCCTGAAATCGCCCGCCTGGCCGAGCGCGGTGTACCCGGGCGCTTCGTCTTCCCCCGGCCGATGACCGATCGGCCTGGCCTGGAGTTCAGCTTCAGCGGCCTCAAGACGTTCGCCCTGAATACCTGGCAGCAATGCCGCGATGCCGGGGACGACAGCGAGCAGACCCGGTGCGACCTGTCCCTGGCATTCCAGCAGGCGGTGGTGGAGACTTTGACCATCAAGTGCAAGCGTGCCCTCAAGCAGACCGGGCTCAAGCGCCTGGTGATCGCCGGGGGGGTGAGCGCCAACAAGGCCCTGCGGGCCTCGCTGGAGGCCATGCTGTCCAGCATCAAGGGCAATGTGTATTACGCCCGGCCCCGGTTCTGCACCGACAACGGCGCCATGATCGCCTATGCCGGCTGCCAGCGCCTGCTCGCCGGGCAGCGCCAGGACCTGGCGATCAGCGTGCAGGCACGCTGGCCGATGGAGCAGCTACCGGCGGTATGAATGTGAATGCCGTTCAGGCTGGCGATTCAGAAATGTCGTTCGCGCCCGGCGAACAGGTCGCGTAGATTGCTGCGGTGGCGCCAGACGATCAGCAGGGTGAGCGCGGCCATCGGCAGCAGTGCCTCGGGCTCGCGCCAGGCCAGCAATGGCAGGGTCAGCGGTGTGGCGATCAGCGCCGCCAGGGAGCTGGTGCGGGTGAGGTAGAAGGTCAGCAGCCAGGCAACGATGGCCAGCAGCGCGGCCGGCAGGTACAGGCCCATGAGCATGCCGGCGGCCGTCGCCACGCCCTTGCCACCCTGGAAGCGGAAGTACAGGGGGAACATATGGCCGACCACCGCACAGAGGCCGATCCAGGCCTGCTCCTGCAGGCCGAGCCCGAGCAGTTGGGCCAGCAGCACGGGCAACAGGCCCTTGCACAGGTCGCCCAGGAGGGTCAGGATCGCCAGCTTGCGGCCCGCCAGGCGCAGCATGTTGGTGGCGCCGGCGTTGCCCGAGCCACTGGAGCGCGGGTCGGGGCTGCCGCTGAGGCGGCTGAGGACGATGGCGAAGGACAGAGAGCCAAGCAGGTAGGCGAGCAGCGCCAATAACCAAAACATGCTAACTATTCCGGGCGGGGATGCCCTGATTCTAACGGCGCCAGTCGCCCTTGTCGTGCTGTGGAGAGAAGTGCTTGGACAGAGTGTTCATCGAAGGCCTGGAAGTCGATACCGTCATCGGTGCCTATGACTGGGAGCGGGATATTCGCCAGTGCCTGCGCCTGGACCTGAGTTTCGCCTGGGACAACCGTCCGGCCGCCGCCGGTGACGATCTGCGCCTGGCGCTGGATTACGCCAGCGTTTCGGCGCGTGTCCAGGCGTTCGCCGAGCAGGCCCGCTTCGAATTGGTCGAAACCTTTGCCGAGCGCCTGGTGGCGGAGCTGATGGAGACGTTCGGCATTCCCTGGATGCGTCTGAAACTGACCAAGCCGGGCGCCGTACCAGCGGCCCGTGGCGGCGTTGGCGTGGAGATCGAGCGCGGATGTCTCTGAGCACGGTATACCTGGGGCTGGGCAGCAACATCGAGCGCGAGGCGCACCTGTGCGCCGGGCTCGACGCCCTGGCCGGCTTTCTGCGCGACATGCGTTGTTCGCCGGTGTTCGAGAGCCAGGCGGTGGGCATCAAGAGCGGGCCTTTCTTCAACCTGGTGGTGACCGGGCAGACCGATCTGCCGCTGCTCGAGCTGGATCGCCGGCTGAAGTTCATCGAGGCGGACAATGGCCGTTATGCCCCTGAGCGCAAGGGGTTGCCGCTGGACATCGATGTGCTGATGTTCGATGACTTGCTGGGCACCTTCAATGGTCTGGTGCTGCCGCGGGCGGAAATCCTGAAGAATGCGTTCGTGCTCTGGCCCTTGTCGTTGCTGGCGCCGGAGCTGGTGCATCCGGGCGTGGGCAAGCGCATGGCGCAACTGTGGCAGGAGGCGGATATCGAGCAGGTGCTGGCGCCGGTGTCGTTCGAGTGGCGTGGGTTGCAGCTGACCCGGATGTGAGACGGGAGAGCCTCGGTGCTGGTCAGTCAAGGCATTGAGCGGCCCAATGCAGGCTGGCATCGAGGCACGTCCCACAAGGCGTGCAGGGCCCTGTGGCAGCGGGCTTGCCCGTGCATGGGCAAGCATGAGTGCCTAGGGTTTCTACGCTTCGTATTGTCGTTTGTAGGCTTCCAGCGCCTTCAGTCGCTCTCCCTTGAGCGCCTCGCCCAGCGCTTGCCCGGTCAGGCCTCGCTCCACCAGGCACTTCACATCGACCTCCTTGGCCACCGCCGCGGCGCCACGCAGGTAACCGGCCTGTGGATAATCCCCGCTTTCCAGCCCCAGGCGTGCACCTGCATCCATCTCGCAGGCCGCGATGAAGTCCTCGAAGCGTTGCGGGCGGCGGTATACGTCGAACGTGTGCAGCAGTTCCAACAGCGCCCCAGCGGGTAATTCAAGGGCTCGTTGGAAAGAGGTGTGGCACTTGCCAACCAACTGCGCCAGTTCCTGGCATTCCCGGGGGGCCTTGAAGCGCTGATTCATCGCTTCGATCTGCGCCAGGCCCAGAGCGTGCAACAGGCAAGCCCAGCGTACATTCAGCGGTTGCCGGTGCCGAGCGGCCTGTTGCAGGACCGCGAGGGTATGGCTGCCGCTGTCGAGCCCGGTTGGTTGTTCGAACAGCGCATCGACCTCGGGCATCAGTTCCGCCAGGGCGTCACACGCACGCAATACCTGGATGAACACCTGTGGCTGGTCTTCCATCAGCGCTCGCTCGATTTCCTTCCAGCTACGCTCGGCGGTCAGCGCCTGCAGCTCGCCCGAGGCGCTGATCTGGCGCATCAGCTCGAGGGTTTCCTCGGCCACGCGAAAACCCAGCGGGGCATAGCGCGCGGCAAAGCGGGCCACCCGCAGAACGCGCAAGGGATCTTCGGCGAACGCCGGGGAAACGTGGCGTAATATGCGCCGTTCCAGGTCTTCCTTACCATGGTAGGGGTCGCACAGCGTGCCCTGCTCGTCCTCGGCCATGGCGTTGATGGTCAGGTCGCGGCGGATCAGGTCCTCTTCGAGAGTCACCTCGGGGCTGGCATGGAAGGTGAATCCGCCATAGCCACGTCCGCTCTTGCGTTCGGTGCGCGCCAGGGCGTACTCCTCGCCGGTCCTGGGATGGATGAATACCGGGAAATCAGCACCGACCGGGCGAAAGCCCAGGGCCTGCATCTGTTCGACCGTGGCGCCGACCACCAGCCAGTCGATATCGCTGACCGGGCGACCGAGCAAGCGGTCGCGCACCGCGCCACCGACTTTGTAGATCTGCATGAGAAACCTCCATTACTGCCCACAGGATACCCTGTCGACAGCAATGGAGGTGCGCCTGCTAGAGGTGATGCACCACGGCCAGGTCCAGGCGGCCGTATTCGCTCGCTTCGCCTTGTTCGCCACGCGGCGGCATGTGGTGGGTCTTCATCACCTGGTCGCCCTGAACGGTTTCCAGGTGGATGTCGAAGCCCCAGAGGCGATGCAGGTGCTTGAGCACTTCCTCGGTGGAGTCGCCCAGCGGCTTGCGGTTGTGCTGTTGATGGCGCAGGGTCAGGGAGCGGTCGCCGCGACGGTCGATGCTCCAGATCTGCACGTTGGGCTCGCGGTTGCCTAGGTTGTACTGGGCGGCCAGTTGTTCGCGGATCAGCCGGTAGCCGGCCTCGTCGTGGATCGCTGGGACCAGCAGGTCGTCGCGTTGGTCGTCGTCGAGGATGCTGAACAGCTTGAGGTCGCGGATCACCTTGGGTGACAGGTATTGCAGGATGAAGCTCTCGTCCTTGAAGCTGCTCATGGCGAACTTGAGGGTAGAAAGCCAATCGCTGCCGGCAATGTCGGGGAACCAGCGGCGATCTTCCTCGGTGGGGTTCTCGCACATACGACGGATGTCGGTGTACATGGCAAAACCCAGGGCATAAGGGTTGATACCGCTGTAGTAGGGGCTGTCGAAGCCTGGCTGGAACACCACGCTGGTGTGTGACTGCAGGAACTCCATGATGAACCCGTCGGTCACCAGCCCTTCGTCGTACAGGTCGTTCATCAGGGTGTAGTGCCAGAACGTGGCCCAGCCTTCGTTCATCACCTGGGTCTGGCGCTGTGGGTAGAAGTACTGGGCGATCTTGCGCACGATGCGCACCACTTCACGTTGCCAGGGTTCGAGCAGCGGGGCGTGCTTTTCGATGAAGTAGAGGATGTTTTCCTGTGGTTCGGCGGGGAAGCGTACATCATCCCGTTCGCCGCCCTTTTCCGCACCCTTGGGAATGGTGCGCCACAGGTCATTGATCTGTCGTTGCAGGTGTTCCTCACGCTCTTTCTGTCGACGGCGCTCTTCCTCGGCCGAGATCGGGTAGGGGCGCTTGTAGCGGTCGACCCCGTAGTTCATCAGGGCATGGCAGGAGTCGATCAGGTCCTCGACGGCATCGATGCCGTGGCGCTCCTCGCATTGGGCGATGTACTGCTTGGCGAAGACTAGGTAATCGATGATCGAGCTGGCGTCGGTCCAGGTGCGGAACAGGTAGTTGCCCTTGAAGAAACTGTTGTGGCCATAGCAGGCATGGGCGATCACCAGCGCCTGCATGCACATGGTGTTCTCTTCCATGAGGTAGGCGATGCAGGGGTCGGAGTTGATCACGATCTCGTACGCCAGGCCCATCTGGCCGCGGCTATAGGACTTTTCCGTGCTGAGGAACTGCTTGCCATAGGACCAATGGTGATAACCGAGGGGCATGCCGACGGAGGCATAGGCGTCCATCATCTGCTCGGCGGTGATCACCTCGATCTGGTTGGGGTAGGTGTCCAGGGCGTAACGCTCGGCCAGGCGGCTGATTTCCCGGTCGTAGGCCTGGATCAACTCGAACGTCCACTCCGATCCGGTGGAAATGGGTTGGCGTCTCTGTGCTCTGGCGGTCATGTGGCTAACCTGCGCTGGAAGAGTTCACGGAAGACCGGGTAGATGTCGCCGGCCGATACCAACTGCTGCTGGGCGAACGTGTCGGGATAGGCCTCGCCGATGCGCTCGTATTCGTACCATAGCGCCTGATGCTCGCGAGGGGTGATCTCGACATAAGTGTAGTACTGCACATGCGGCATGATCTGGTTGGCGAGGATGTCGCGGCAGATCGGCGAGTCATCGTTCCAGTTATCGCCGTCCGAGGCCTGGGCGGCATAGATGTTCCATTCATTGGCCGGGTAGCGGTCGGCCATGATTTCCTGCATCAGCTTGAGCGCGCTGGAAACGATGGTGCCGCCGGTCTCCCGAGAGTAGAAGAATTCTTCCTCGTCGACCTCGCGGGCGCTGGTGTGGTGGCGGATGAATACCACCTCGATGCGATCGTAGTTTCGCTTGAGGAACAGGTAGAGCAGGATGAAGAAGCGCTTGGCGATGTCCTTGGTGGCCTGGGTCATGGAGCCGGAGACGTCCATCAGGCAGAACATCACCGCCTTGGAGCTGGGGTTGGGCTGCTTGACCAGCAGGTTGTACTTGAGGTCGAAGGTGTCGAGAAAGGGCAGGCGGTTGATGCGCGCCTTGAGGCGTTCGATTTCCGCTTCGGTTGCCTGGATATCGGTGAAGTTGTCGGGCTCCTCGACCTTCAGGCGGGCCAGCTCGGCCTGGGCCTCGCGCAACAGGGCGCGGCTGCTGCCGGTCAGGGCGATGCGCCGGGCATGGGCCGAGCGCAGGGTGCGCACGATGTTGATGCGCGACGGGTTGCCTTCGTTGGCGATGCCTGCGCGCACGGTCTTGAAGGTGTCGGCGCCGGTCAGGTGGCGCTTGACCAAGTTGGGCAGCTCCAGGTCCTCGAACATGAACTCGAGGAATTCCTCCTGGGTGATCTGGAAGACGAAGTCGTCCATGCCTTCGCCGGAGTTGCCGGCCTTGCCACGCCCGCCGCCACCTCCGCCACCCTGGGGGCGCGGGATGTGTTCGCCGGCGGTGAATTCCTTGTTGCCCGGGTGGACGATGGTCTGCTTGCCGCCACGACCATGGTGCAGCACCGGCTCGTCGATATCCCGCGCCGGGATGCTGATCTGCTCGCCATGCTCCATGTCCATGATGGAACGGCGGCTTACGGCCTCTTCGACGGCTTTCTTGATGTGCTCACGGTAACGCCGCAGGAAACGCTGGCGGTTGACCGTGCTCTTGTTCTTGCCGTTCAGGCGTCGGTCGATTACGTAGCTCATGGGCCCTCCGGTAGCTGGAAGCAGCTGCGAGCTTCAAGCGACAAGCTGCAAGACAAAGCAGCCCCCGCTGCCGCAAGCTGTCGCGCCTGTAGCAGGTTCGGCGCTGGACAGCTTGCAGCCCGCGGCTTGTAGCTTGCCGCTTTATTGCGATTTCCTGACCCGCAGATACCATTCCGACAGCAGGCGTACCTGTTTGTCGGTGTAGCCACGCTCCACCATCCGGGTGACGAAGTCGTTGTGTTTCTGTTGGTCCTCCTTGCTGGCCTTGGCGTTGAAGCTGATGACCGGCAGCAGGTCCTCGGTGTTGGAGAACATTTTCTTCTCGATCACCACCCGCAGCTTCTCATAGCTCAGCCAGCTCGGGTTCTTGCCATTGTTGTTGGCACGGGCACGCAGCACGAAGTTGACGATCTCGTTGCGGAAGTCCTTCGGGTTGCTGATGCCGGCCGGTTTCTCGATCTTCTCCAGCTCCTCGTTGAGGGCGATGCGGTTGAGGATCTCGCCGGTTTCCGGGTCGCGGTATTCCTGGTCCTGGATCCAGAAGTCGGCGTACAGCACGTAGCGGTCGAAGATGTTCTGGCCGTATTCGCTGTAGGACTCCAGGTAGGCGGTCTGGATCTCCTTGCCGATGAACTCGATGTAGCGCGGTGCCAGGTATTCCTTGAGATAGCGCAGGTAGCGCTCACGCACTTCGGCAGGGAACTGCTCCTGTTCGATCTGCTGTTCCAGCACGTAGAGCAAGTGCACCGGGTTGGCTGCCACTTCGTGGGGGTCGAAGTTGAAGACCTTGGAGAGGATCTTGAAGGCGAAACGGGTCGACAGGCCGTTCATGCCTTCGTCGACGCCCGCGGCATCGCGGTATTCCTGGATCGACTTGGCCTTCGGATCGGTGTCCTTGAGGTTCTCGCCGTCGTACACGCGCATCTTCGAGTAGATGTTGGAGTTCTCCGGCTCCTTGAGGCGCGACAGTACGGTGAACTGGGCGAGCATCTTGAGGGTGTCCGGTGCGCAGTGGGCCTTGGCCAGCGAGCTGTTGACCAGCAGTTTGTCGTAGATCTTGACCTCGTCGCTGACGCGCAGGCAGTACGGCACCTTGACGATGTAGATCCGGTCGATGAATGCCTCGTTGTTCTTGTTGTTACGGAAGGTGTGCCACTCCGACTCGTTGGAGTGGGCCAGCAGGATCCCGGAGTAGGGGATCGCGCCCAGGCCTTCGGTGCTGTTGTAGTTGCCCTCTTGCGTGGCGGTCAGCAGCGGGTGCAGGACCTTGATCGGCGCCTTGAACATCTCGACGAATTCCATCAGGCCCTGGTTGGCCCGGCACAGGGCGCCCGAATAGCTGTAGGCGTCGGCGTCGTTCTGCGGGAATTCCTCGAGCTTGCGGATATCCACCTTGCCCACCAGCGCGGAGATGTCCTGGTTGTTCTCGTCGCCTGGTTCGGTCTTGGCGATGGCGATCTGGTTAAGGATGGAAGGGTAGAGCTTGACCACCCGGAACTTGGAGATGTCGCCGCCGAACTCCTGCAGGCGCTTGGTGGCCCAAGGCGACATGATGGTATTCAGGTAGCGCCGTGGGATGCCGAACTCTTCCTCGAGAATGGCGCCGTCTTCGGCCGCATTGAACAGGCCCAGGGGGGATTCGAACACCGGCGAGCCCTTGATGGCATAGAAGGGCACCTTTTCCATCAGTTGCTTGAGCTTCTCGGCCAGGGACGATTTACCGCCACCCACCGGGCCCAGCAGGTACAGGATCTGTTTCTTCTCCTCCAGGCCCTGTGCGGCGTGGCGGAAGTAGGACACGATCTGGTCGATGCACTCTTCCATGCCATGGAAGTCGGCAAAGGCCGGATAGCGACGGATCACCTTGTTGGAGAAGATTCTCGACAGCCTGGAGTTCGTTGAGGTATCGACCAGCTCCGGTTCGCCGATGGCCAGCAACAGCCGTTCGGCCGCCGAAGCGTAGGCGCTGCGATCCTCTTTGCACAGCTCGAGGTACTCCTGCAGCGAGAGTTCTTCCTGGCGGGTTGACTCGAAACGTTGTTGGAAGTGGCTAAAAATGCTCATGACGTCACCTCGCTCGATACGTGGAGCCGACGCCGGATCAGTCAGCTGATGCTGGCATGCAACCGGGCTGGCCGATTGCTGTATACCCCCCAGAACACCCGTAGAAACGCTACCGATGACCCGCACGCCGGTGTACCGGCTCTCCCCTTTTTTGGATGGCCTGGGCTTAAGGATAGTTGGTTATACGCAAGGTCAAGGGCACGAGGTCGAGAAGATGCCCACGACCGTTCGTCAGCTGATGCCCGAGCCCGCATGGGGCGCGGGCTGCAGGAAAAATAAAAAAATTATTCGGCAGTGCCCTGGGCCGTTTCGGCCGGGTAGGTGCTGCGCCACAGCTCGAAGCCGCCATCGAGGCTGTAGACATCGGAGAAGCCCTGGCCGACCAGATAGGCGGCGGCGCTCTGGCTGGAATTGCCGTGGTAGCAGACCACCAGGGTCGGTGCATCGAGGTCGGCATTGCGAATGAACTCGGCGACCGAATGGTTATCCAGATGTGTGGCGCCGGCGATGTGCCCGGCGGCGAAAGACTGCGGGTCGCGGATGTCGACGACCACCGCACCTTGCTCACGCAGGGCCTGGGCCTGCTCGGGAGGGATGCGCTTGAATTCGCTCATGGGACGGTTTCCTTCAGGACTGGTCATTGATTCTAGCCGGTTGTGCCGGCGGGCGCGGGGTGCCGTCGTCGGCGCAGTCGCAGCGGTGGAATTCGCCGCTGTCGACGTTGTACAGGGTCATCGCGCCGCCCCACACGCAGCCGGTGTCCAGGCCGATGACGTCGGGCACGTCGACACGCCCCTCGAGGGCGGCCCAATGGCCGAAGATGATCTTCACGTGGCGTGAACGGCGATCCTTGTGGGCGAACCAGGGCTTGTAGCCCTTGGGCGCGCTGCCTGGGCCTTCCTTGCTCTTGAGGTCGAGCTTGCCTTCGGCGGTGCAGAAGCGCATGCGGGTGAAGTAGTTGGTGATGACCCGCAGGCGTTCTATGCCGGTCAGGCTCTTGCTCCACTTGTTCGGCTCGTTGCCGTACATGCCATCCAGGTACAGTTTCAGGCGGCTGTCGTCGTGCAGGACTTCCTCCACCTCGGCGGCCAGCTCCAGCGCCTTGCCCAAGGTCCACTGGGGCGGGATGCCGGCATGAACCATGGCGATGCCTCGGGGCTCGTCGTAGTGCAGCAGTTTCTGCCGGCGCAGCCAGTCGAACAATTGGTCGGCGTCCGGTGCCTCGATGATTTCGCGCAGGGTATCGCTTTTCTTCAGGCGTTCGACGTTGTGCCAGGCGGCCAGCAGGTGCAGGTCATGGTTGCCGAGCACGCAGACCAGCGAATCGCGGATGCCATAGAGAAAGCGCAAGGTTTCCAGCGACTCGGGGCCACGGTTGACCAGGTCGCCGACCAGCCAGAGACGATCGACCGTTGGGTCGAAGCGTACCCGTTCGAGCAGGCACTTCAGTGGCTGCAGGCAGCCTTGCAGGTCGCCGACCGCATACACCGCCATCAGTGCAAGGCTCCCGGTACGGCCAGGCGGAAGGGGGCGATGAGGGCATCGAAGTGCTGACCGTCCTCGGCGAGCATCTGGTAGCTGCCCTGCATGGTGCCGACGCGGGTGGTGATCACCGCGCCGCTGCTGTAGGTGTGGCTCTGGCCCGGCTCGATGAGTGGCTGCTGGCCGACCACGCCGGCGCCGCGTACTTCCTCGACCTC
The DNA here is from genome assembly GCF_040984075.1 of Pseudomonas sp. I2. NCBI lineage: Bacteria > Pseudomonadati > Pseudomonadota > Gammaproteobacteria > Pseudomonadales > Pseudomonadaceae > Pseudomonas > Pseudomonas sp. I2. The sequence continues at coordinate 38,509 of NZ_JBCGFQ010000015.1, read as the reverse complement.
GCCGTCGCCGTTGGTGATCAGCCAATGGCGTGACATCAATCGGGCCTTGACCGAGCCGTTGTTCTGCACCGTGATGGTGTAGGCGAAGGCGAAACGGTCGTTGTCGGGGTCGGATTGTTCTGTGAGATAGCGGGTGACGACGCTGACGTCGATCTGGTAGCGGGGGTCGGACATGCAAAGGCCTTGGACGAACGGACGCAAATACGGCAATGGGTGCAGTCTAGGCCATTGGCGGGGGTGTAGGCCAGTTGTGCGGGCGGTCGGTGACTGCCGGGGCCCATTTGCAGGCAAGCCCGCTCTCACAGGTGGCAGCGGTGTTCACGTGCCATGTGCCGTGCAGGGCACCTGTGGGGCTTGCCGGCGATGGGCTGCAACGCAGCCCCATGATTACAAGGCGCTGCCCTGCTGCTCTGCCAGCTGGTCAGCCAGGCGCACGAAGGCGGCCAGGTCGAGTTGCTCCGGTCGCAGGCTGCCATCGACGCCCGCCGCTTCGATGGCCTGGCTGTCGAGCAGCCCCTTGAGGGTATTGCGCAGCGTCTTGCGGCGCTGGTTGAAGGCTTCGCGGACGATACGCTCGAGCAGGCGCGGGTCCTTGGCAGGATGGGGCAGGGTCTCGTGGGGGACCAGGCGCACGATGGCCGAATCCACCTTCGGCGGCGGGTTGAAGGCGCCCGGGCCGACATTGAACAGGTGCTCGACCCGGCAGTGGTACTGCACCATGATCGACAGGCGGCCCCAGTCTCCACCGCCGGGGCCCGCAGCCAGGCGCTCGACCACTTCCTTCTGCAGCATGAAATGCATGTCGCGGATCAGCCCGGCATGCTCCAGCAAGTGGAAGATCAGCGGCGTGGAGATGTTGTAGGGCAGGTTGCCCACGACCTTGAGGCTGCGTGGCGGCACGCCCAACTGGTTGAAGTCGAACTTCAGGGCGTCGCCCTGGTGCAGGCGGAAGTTGGGGTTGCCTGCGAACTTGTGCTGGAGGATCGGCACCAAGTCCTTGTCCAGCTCCACGACGTCCAGCTGTGCGCCGCTGCCCAGCAGGCCCTCGGTGAGGGCGCCCTGGCCTGGGCCGATCTCCAGCAGGTGCTCGCCGGCCTTGGCGTTGATCGCCCGCAGGATGCGGTCGATGATCCCGGCGTCATGCAGGAAGTTCTGGCCGAAGCGCTTGCGCGCCCGGTGTTGGTATTGCTCGTTCATGGTCGGTTCTCGGCCATCTGGTAGGCGGTTTCCAGGGCGACGCGCAGGCTGCCGGTGTCGACCTTGCCGGTGCCGGCCAGGTCCAGGGCGGTGCCGTGATCGACCGACGTGCGGATGATCGGCAGGCCCAGGGTTACGTTGACGGCGGCGCCGAAGCCTTTGTACTTGAGTACGGGCAGGCCCTGGTCGTGGTACATCGCCAGCACTGCGTCGCAGTGCTCCAGGTATTTGGGGGTGAACAGGGTATCGGCCGGCAGCGGGCCGCGCAGGTCCATGCCTTCGTTGCGCAGGCGCTGCAGTGTGGGCTCGATGATGTCGATTTCTTCGCGGCCCAGATGGCCGCCCTCACCGGCATGCGGGTTGAGGCCGCAGACCAGGATGCGCGGATTGGCGATGCCGAACTTGTCGCGCAGGTCGGCATGCAGGATGCGCGTGACACGCTCCAGGCGCTCGGCGCTGATGGCGTCGGCGATCTCGCGCAGGGGCAGGTGGGTGGTCACCAGGGCCACGCGCAAGCCGTGGGTGGCGAGCATCATCACCACCTGGGCGGTGTGGGTCAGGTCGGCAAGGAATTCGGTGTGGCCGGAGAAGGCGATGCCGCTTTCGTTGATCACGCCCTTGTGCACGGGGGCGGTGATCATGCCGGCGAAATGCCCGTCCAGGCAGCCTTGGCCGGCCCGGGTCAGGGTTTCCAGGACGAAGGCAGCGTTGGCCTTGTCCAGTTGCCCCGGCACCACCTTTGCGGCCAGCGGCGTATCCCAGACGTACAGGCTGCCGGCGGGAGCCGGCTGGTCGGGCCAGGCGTCTACCGAGACGGGCAGCAGGTTGACGGCCAGCCCCAGTTGAGTGGCCCGCTCGGCGAGCAGGTCACGGCTGGTGATGGCGATCAGGGGGTGGGGCTGGGCCTCGGCGGCGAGCAGCAGGCACAGGTCTGGACCTATGCCGGCCGGCTCGCCGGGCGTGACGGCGAAGCGCAGGGGCTTCACTGGGCGGCCTGGTCGGCGCCAGGCAGCTTGATTTCAACGTAGGCTTCGTCGCGGATCTGGCGCAGCCAGGTCTGCAGCTCTTCGTCGTACTTGCGGTTGCGCAGGACGTTCATGGCCTGCTGCTCGCGGGCCTGTTCGGTGCTGTCGGTGGCGCGGCGGCCCAGTACTTCGAGCACATGCCAGCCGTATTGGCTGCGGAACGGACGGGACACCTCGCCCTGGGGGGCGCTGGTCATCACTTCGCGGAACTCCGGCACCAGGCTGTTGGGGTCGACCCAGTTGAGGTCGCCGCCGTTGAGCGCCGAACCCGGGTCTTCCGAGAAGCTCTTCGCCAGCTCGGCGAAGTCTTCGCCGTTCCTGATGCGCTCGTACAGGCGTTCGGCCAGCTGTTGGGTAGCCGCTTCGCTACGGATCTCACTGGGCTTGATCAGGATGTGACGGACATGCACCTCGTCACGCAGGACGTTGCCACCGCCACGCTTCTCCTCGAGCTTGAGGATGATGAAGCCGTTGGGGATGCGGATCGGCTGGGTGATGTCACCCACGGCCATGCTGCTGAGCAGGCCGGCGAAGTCTGGCGGCAACTGGCCGGCCTTGCGCCAGCCCATCTCGCCGCCTTCCAGGGCGTTCTCGCTGGCCGAGCGGGCGATGGCCATCTGGCCGAAGTCGGCACCCTGCTTGAGCTGCTGGTAGACCTCGCCAGCCTGCTGGGCAGCCGCCTGGATGGCGCTGGAATTGGCGCTTTCCGGGGTGGGGATGAGGATGTTGGCCAGGCGGTATTCCTCGGACAGCTGCATCTTGCCCAGGTCGGAGTTGAGGAAGTTCTTCACTTCCTGCTCCGAGACCTGGATGCGCTCGGCCACGCGGCGCTGGCGCACGCGGCTGATGATCATCTCGCGCTTGACCTGGTCGCGGGCGTCGTCGAACGACAGGCCGTCCTGGGCCAGGGCGGCGCGGAACTGCTCCAGGGTCATGCCGTTGCGCTGGGCAATGGTGGCGATGGCCTGGTTGAGTTCCTCGTCGGTGATGCGGATGCCCGAGCGTTCGCCGATCTGCAGTTGCAGGTTCTCGACGATCAGGCGCTCCAGGACCTGCTGCTCCAGGGCTCCGGGCGGTGGCGTGCCACCGCCGCGCTTGGCGATGGTCTGCTGCACTTCACGGATACGCTGGTCCAGCTGGCTCTGCATGACTACGTCGTTGTCGACGATAGCCACGACCCGGTCCAGGGGTTGCACCGCGGCATGCACCGCGCCACTCAGCAATACAGCGCCCAGCATCAGCGGGCGCAGTCGATCAATAAGCTTGCTCTTCACGTGTACGGTAACCTTGAATGCCTTCGTCGAGGAACGACTCGACCTTGTTGCCCACTACGCCACCGAGGCCTTTGAGCACGATTTGCAGGAAGACGCCGTGGTCGCCTTTTTCATTCTGCGGAACGGCCTGGCTGAAGTCGTCGTAGTCGAGCCAGTAGCGGTTGATCAAGCGCAGTTTCCAGCAGCAGTTGTCGTACTCGAAGCCACCCATGGCTTCCAGGGTACGGTTGCGGTTGTAATCGTGCTGCCAGCGACCGATCACGCTCCACTGCGGCACGATTGGCCAGATGACCGAGAAGTCGTGTTGCTCGATCTTGTAGTAGTCCTTGATGTAGTTCGGGCTGCCTGGAGTGCCGTAGTCGCCGCCGCCCACCTGCCAACGTCCGGTCAGCGAGTCGTAGCGGACCAGGTCGTTGCGGTAGCGGTAGCCCAGGTTGACGATCTTGTTCGGATTGTCCTCAGGCTGGTAGTGGAACATGGCGCTGCCCGAGCGAGGGCTGCGGCTGTCCGGGTCCCAGTTGTAGTCGGAGTTGAAGCGCCAGTCGCGGTTGAAGGCGTACTGGTACTCCAGGGCGTAAGGTGACACGTCCGATTGCGAGTCGTCGCGGGTACGCCAGTCGATGCCTGGCAGCTGGACCTTGCGGTCTTTGAAATAGAACGCTTGGCCAATGCTGAAACGCTGACGCTCGAAGCCATTTTCCTCGATCCAGCGGTTGGTCACACCCAGCGACAGTTTATTCTCGTCACCGATACGGTCAGAGCCGCTGAAGCGGTTGTCGCGGAACAGCGACGAGTAGTTGAAGTAGGTTTCGCCAGTATCGAAGACGGGAATATCCTTCTGATCCTCATACGGAACGTAGAGGTAGAACAACCGCGGTTCCAGGGTTTGGCGATAGTTCTTGCCGAACCACTGGGTGCTGCGATCGAAGTACAGGCCGCTGTCGACGCTGAAGACTGGAACGCTGCGGTTCTGGCTGCTGGAGAAGTCGCCTCGCAGGTCGCGGACTTCGTCAGTGGCAATGGCCAAGTCGTTCTTGCCCTTGCTGTCCAAGTCGAGGTCGTAGTGGGTGTATACATACTTAAGCTTCGGCGTGATGAAGCCGTAGCTGGCCTCCATGGGCAAGCTGATTGCCGGGGCCACGTTCAGGCGGGTGCCATTGGCACGGGCCAAACCGAAGATGTTCTCGTCAAGGCGCTTACCTGGTGCGCCTGCCGAACTATCCGGGTTGCCATCCTCATCGCGAACGAAGTCATCCTTCAGATCACGGTCGAAGCGAACCGCTTCGGTTTGGTAACTGAAGTCGAACCCGCCCGGATGGTACGGCAGCATGCCATTGAAGGTGATCTGCGGCAGCCTGTCGTATGGCGTGATGCGGGAGATGGTCGCCATTTCGTAGGCATGGGCGTTCAGCCGAGCGACATAGCCCTCTCCGCGATAGGTTAGTGTACCGCGCTGGTCGACGACATCCTTACTCTCGACCCCAATCTGATCCGACTCCAGATCCTGGAAGTAGAACGGATCGCTGATGTCGGTGTAGTCCACCTCGGTCATCAACCGCGAATCCAGGCCGCCCTTGTGCTGCCAGTTGACCATCCAGCGTTGGTCCTTGTAGTCGGTCTGGTCCTTGCGGTCATCGTCCTGGTCGTTCAGGTACGCGCCGCCGAACTGGCCTTCGCTGGACTTGGTCAGGTAGCGGAACTCGCCTTCCATCAGCAGGCCACGCTTGGTCATGTAGCGTGGGTACAACGTGGCGTCGTAGTTCGGCGCCAGGTTGAAGTAGTACGGCGTGACCAGCATGAAGCCGGTGTCGCTGCTGGTGCTGAACGACGGCGGCAGGAAGCCGGACTGGCGACGATCGTCGATCGGGAAGTAGATGTACGGTGTATAGAACACCGGGAAATCCTTGACCCGCAGGGTGACGTTGGTCGCGGTACCGAAGCCGGTGGCCGGGTTCAGGGTGATGTTGTTGCCCTTGAGCTGCCAGGCGTTGCTGTTCGGCTCACAGGTGGTGTAGGTGCCGTCCTTGAGGCGAATGATGGCATTCTCGCCACGCTTGGCGTACAGGGCATTACCGCGGATGCGCGATTTGTGCATCACGTACTCGGCGTTGTCGACCTGGGCTTCGCCGGTGTCCAGCTGGATTTCTGCCTGGTCGCCAACGACCAGCGAGCCGTTGTCGCGCAGCTTGACGTTACCCTTGAGCTCGCCCCGGTTTTCGGCCTGGTACAGGTTGGCCTCGTCGGCCTCGACCTGCATGCTGCCCTGGCGCATGACCACGTCGCCGGCGAGCGTGGCGATCTGCTGTTCCTGCTGGTAGCGGGACACCTTGGCGTTCAGGTAGGTCGGCGACTCGTCCTTGGGCGTGGTGTCGTTCATGCCCGGGCGTTCCGGCTCGATGTACGCACCGGCGCAGTACGGGCCGGTCTCGGCCAACTGGGCAGGGGTGAGCTTCTCGCGCGGGACCCAGTCCAGGTGGCTGTAGTCTTCGCTGCGCGACTTCAGGCCACGGCCCTTGCTCTCGGTGACCAGGACCGGCTTGGGTTCGGCGCTGGCCTCGGCGACCTGCGCCTCGGTACCCTCGCTGCTGGAGCTGGGGGCGGCGCCTTCGTGCACCGGACGCGGTGGCAGGTTGCTGGCAGCGGTCTTGGGCTTGCAGTCCCAGCCACCGGAGGCGGACACTTGGCAGTCGAACTGCTCGGCTGCCACCACATAGGGGGTGGCCAGAGGTTGCAGGGCCAGCAAGCCGCCAGTCACCAGCAGCGGGAACTTTCTACGAAACGCGGGGGATTTCAATGCCATCTTATTAGTCCGGGCTTCCTTCGTGCCATCTGCCCGCGTGTGGGGCCGCACGCCTCTCGATGGTCTGGAAAAGATGCTGGATAATAAAGCATGACCCGCTTGACGGCTAGGGCCGTCGGAGACCCTTGTAATGCCCGATCACGATGTACGCCTGCAGCAACTGACCGCCTGGCTCGATGAGCAGCTCCACCCTCTTTTCCATGACAACGCCTGGGGCGAAGTGCCCGAAGGCACCTTGACCGCTGCCAGTAGCGATGCGAGTTTCCGTCGCTATTTCCGCTGGCAGGGCGGCGATCATAGCTTCGTGATCATGGACGCGCCTCCACCTCAGGAGAACTGCCGCCCCTTCGTCGATATCGACCACCTGCTGGCCAGCGCCGGTGTGCACGTGCCGATCATCCATGCCCAGGACCTGGAGCGTGGCTTCCTGCTGCTGGGGGATCTTGGCCGCCAGACCTACCTGGATATCATCGACGCCGACAACGCCGATGCACTGTTCGCCGATGCCATCGACGCCTTGCTGGCATTCCAGCGCCTGCCGATGACAGCACCGCTGCCGAGCTACGATGTTGCCTTGCTGCGTCGCGAACTGGAGCTGTTCCCGCAGTGGTACGTCGGCCATGCCCTGGGCCTGGCGCTTTCCGAGGCCCAGCAGGCGGCCTGGGAGCGGGTCAGCCAACTGCTGATCGACAGCGCCCTGGCCCAGCCCAAGGTGTTGGTGCACCGCGACTATATGCCGCGCAACCTGATGCGCAGCGAGCCCAACCCAGGCGTGCTGGACTTCCAGGACGCGGTCTACGGCCCGGTGACCTATGACATCACCTGCCTGTTCAAGGATGCCTTCGTCAGTTGGCCCCAAACCCGTGTCGAGGGCTGGCTGCGCGACTACTGGCAGAAGGCGCGCGAGGCGGGTATCCCGGTGCAGGACGACTTCGAGGCATTCCACTGCGCCAGCGATCTGATGGGCGTGCAGCGCCACCTCAAGGTGATCGGCATCTTCGCCCGTATCTGCCACCGTGATGGCAAGCCCCGCTACCTTGCCGACGTGCCACGCTTCTTCGCCTACATCGAAGAGGTCATCGGTCGTCGGCCCGAGCTGGCCGAGTTGGGCCAACTGATCGCTGAGCTGCAGACCGGGGCGCGCCCATGAAGGCGATGATCCTGGCGGCGGGCAAGGGCGAGCGCATGCGCCCCCTGACCCTGCACACCCCCAAGCCACTGGTGCCTGTCGCTGGCCAGCCCTTGATCGAGTACCACCTGCGCGCACTGGCCAGGGCAGGTTTCACCGAGGTGGTGATCAACCATGCCTGGCTCGGCCAGCAGATCGAGGACCACCTGGGCGATGGTTCACGCTTCGGCCTGAGCATCCGTTATTCGCCCGAGGGCGAGCCGCTCGAGACCGGTGGCGGGATCTTCAAGGCGCTGCCGTTGCTGGGCACGGCGCCGTTCCTGCTGGTCAATGGCGATATCTGGACCGACTACGACTTCACCCGCCTGCGCACTCCGCTGGAGGGGCTCGCGCACCTGGTGCTGGTGGACAACCCCGGGCATCACGGGCGCGGTGACTTCCGCCTGGAAGGCGAGCGAGTCCTCGACGGTGACGAGGCCGCCGATACCCTGACGTTCAGCGGCATCTCGGTGCTCGCCCCGGCACTGTTCGAAGGCTGCCAGCCCGGTGCCTTCAAGCTGGCGCCACTGCTGCGCAAGGCCATGGGCGAGGGGCGGGTGAGCGGCGAGCACTACCGTGGCCGCTGGGTCGATGTCGGGACCCTGGAGCGCCTGGCCGAGGCCGAGCGCCTGATCGTCGGGTGCGACTGACATGTGGTGGCCGAGCACGGTGATAGGCGCCGGCGCCGGCTTTGCCCTGGCCAGCATCCCAGGTGCCCTGCTGGGTGCCCTGCTAGGCCAGGCCATGGACCGTCGCCTGCGCCTGCAGGGCTGGGAGGATGTGCGAGAGCGCCTGGGCGGGCGCCCGGCGCTGCGGGACGAAGAACTGCTGTTCGTGTTGCTCGGGCGCTTGGCCAAGAGCGATGGCCGGGTTGGCGAAGGGCATATCCAGCAGGCGCGTCAAGAGATGGCGCGCCTGCACATGGCCGAGCCTGCGCGGCTCCGGGCGATTGCCGCCTTCAACCGTGGCAAGTCGGGCAAGGATTCTCTGGCGCGTCACCTGCAACGGATCAGCCAGCAGCCCCATGCCGCGGAAGGGACGGTGCGCGCCTGTTGGCGGATGGTCTGGGCCGACGGCAAGGCAGGCCTGCGCGAGCGTGAGCTGTTGCTGGAGTGGGGGCGGGCGATGGGGCTGACGCGACCCCAGGTGCAGGCCCTGTCCCTTGAATACGAACCCCGCAGGGGCGCACCGGAAGGTGGCGCGATGACCTATGCGGCGGCCTTGCGCCTGCTTGGCGTCGAGGTCGACACCGATGTCGACGCGGTGAAGCAGGCCTACCGCCGTCTGCTCAGCCGGCATCACCCGGACAAGCTGGTCGGTAGTGGCGCGAGCGACGCGCGGGTGCGTGAGGCGACCGAGCGTACTCGTGAGTTGCACCAAGCCTATGCCCTGGTGCGCAAGCGGCGGGGGCTTTGAGCAGCTGCAAGCTTTAGCGGCACGCTGCAAGATGAGCCGGGTAGATAGCTCCACTCTATACGACTGAAAAGCCGCAAGTAGGCGCCTTGACACAGGACCTGCTTGCGGCTTGGAGCTTGCGGCTTATTGACGGGACAAGCGCCATGAGCCTGCTGGTCGACTCGAAACGGCAATCACTCCTGCGGCATCAACCACCCTCGAACCCGGCGGAACAGTTGCTCTTGCTCCGCCGCCGCGTTACCCGGCATGGCGATCAGCGACAGTTGCCGGTACTGGCTGTCCTTCTGCCGCTTGCTGGCCTGCAGGCGCAGCTCGGCGGCCTGGCGGTCGCGGGGGCGCGTGGCGTAGTAGAGGTCGGCGGTGGGCAGCTTGAGGGGCGGCGCCAGGCTCTGCAGGTCGTGCTCCACCCGTGCTGGCGTCTGCGCCGCGATCATCACCAGCTTCTGTACCTGGGGCGGTTGCCGCTCACCCAGGTAGCGCGCTGCCCAGTAGGCGCCGCTGCCATGGCCGAGCAGGACGATGCTGCGAGGGTTGTGTTGCTGGGCATAGGCCAGCGCTGCGTCGAGGCGGGCGAAGATGCGCTCGGCATCGGCTTGGTCGCCTTGCTCCCCGGCTTCACTGGCGTCAGTGCCTTGTGCACTGTCGGCCTCGGCAGCGGTGGCTTGGGCGACGTTGGCGTTGGCGTCGGCCGGGGTGTCCTGGGCTGGCGCGGTCTCGCCCTGGTTGTCTGTCGGCTCTGCTTCCGGCGTGCGCTCGGCGCGTGCCTGCGGGCTGTCGACGACCAGGTCGGGAAGGCTGACGCTCAGGCTATGCCAGCCGACATCGGGAAACTTGTGGCGCAGCGGGCCGACCACCTTGGGCCAGTCAGCATTTTCTCCCGCACCCGGGACGATGATTACCGCCCCCTTCGGATCACTGTCGTTGGCCGGTTTCCACAAGGCCAGGAAGCTCTCGCCGCCGGCCTGCAAGGTCTGCTGTTCGGCTTTGGGCACCAGGCGCTCGAGCGCCTGGGCGTCTTCTTCGCTGCGTTCGGCCAGGGGCGGGCGTGGCGCGGGGGCGGTTGCTGCCTTGGCGGCAGCGTCTGGTTGCTCGGCCTCGGCGGCCTGTGCGCCGAGCGGTAGGATCGAAGCCAGGCAGAACAGGGCCAGCGTCGTGCGATAAAGTGTGAACATGAATCAACCCAAGGCCAGAATGATACCGGCAGCCTAATAGTATTTGTCCGTGACGACCAAGCAGATGGCCGTCCTTGCCAAGACGAGCGTATAGATGAAGCGAGTGCGTCGCCTGTTGGTTATCGGCTGTTTGTGGCTGCCCTTGATCGCCCTGGCCAGGCCTGAGCCTGCGCCGTCGGTGGTGCTGGAGCCGGCCCAGCAGCAATGGCTGGACGACCACCGCAGCCTGCGGGTCGGTGTGGTGCTGCAGGCGCCCTATGCCCAGTTCGATCGCCGCCTGCAGCAGTTGTATGGCGCCAACGTCGAGTTGGTGAACTGGCTGGCGAGGGCACTCCGGCTGGACCTCACCTGGCGCAACTTCAGCGATCAGGCGGCCCTCGAGCATGCCTTGCAGGCCGGCGAGATCGATTTCGCGCCAGGGCTGATGCAAACGCCGGCCAGCCTGCGCCTGTGGCTGTTCAGCGACCCCTACATGCGCATACCACAGCTGGTGGTCGGTGCCCGCACCGGCGCGGTGGCGGTCGAGTTGGAGAAACTGGGTGCCAATGACCGGGTCGCGGTGCGCATGCCCAGTGCCCTGGCCGATTACCTGCGAAGCAACTATGGCAACCTGAACCTGCAAGGCGTTCCCGATGAGCGCGAGGCCTTGCAGCTGGTGTTGGGGGCGCAGGCAAGCTACGCAGTGCTCGACGAAGCCCAGCTCAGCCGGCTGTCCCGGGAGGGAGAGTTCGGTGACCTGGCGGTGGTCGGCGACATTGGCCTGCCACAGTTGCTGCGGGTCGGCTCGCGGCGCGACTGGCCCTTGCTGGCCGATGTCCTGGAGCGCGGCCTGCAGGCCATGCCGGCCAAGGAGTTGGAGCAGCTGCACCAGCGCTGGCTGCAACCCAAGTACCCGCGCCTGAGCGAGACCACTGGTTTTTGGCAGAACCTCGCCCTGCTGTTCGGTCTGTTGTTGCTCTGTGCCATGGCCACGCTGGTCTGGCAGCGCCGCCAGCAGCGTCAGCTGGAGCGCAACCTGCTGGCGGCACGGGAAAACCTGGCCGAACGGCAGATGCGCGAAGAGGCGCTGCGCCTGAGCCAGTTCTCCATCGACCAGAGCACCGTGGGTATCCTCTGGGTCAACTGGGACAGCCATATCCGCTACGCCAACCATGCCGCCGAACGCATGCTCGGCTGTGGCGAGGGCGAGCTGCTGGAGCGGCCGCTGATCGACTTCGAGCCGGCCTTGCACATGGACCGCTGGCTGGAGCTGTGGAGGCGCGTGCGCACCGGCGAGGGTGGCGTCGAACAGTTCGAGACCCATTGCCTGCGTGCCGATGGCAACCTGCTGCCGGTGGACCTGTCGCTGAGTTTCCTGCGCTTTCGTGATGCCGAATACCTGGTGGTGTTCATCACCGATGTCACCGAGCGCCGCCGCGCCCTGGCTGCTCTGCGCGAGAGCGAGGCGCGGCTCAAGGGGATCGCCGGCAACGTGCCGGGGCTGGTGTTCCGCCTGGAGCGCGACCCCGCCGAGGGCGACCTGGAGTTCCCCTACATCAGCGAAGGCAGCGAGGCGTTGGTCGGCTACGCGCCCGCCGACATCCAGCACCCCGACATGGGGTTGCGCAATCTGGTCCACCCGCAGGACCGCGCCGACTACCATCGCGTCCAGGACTTGGCCCTGGCCAGCGATCAGGACTGGTCCTGGCAAGGGCGCATCCTCACGCGCCAGGGCGAGGAGCGCTGGGCCGACATCAAGGCCAGTACCCGACGCCTGCCCGATGGCCGAGTGGTGTGGGATGGCATTGTCTGGGACATTACCCAGAGCAAGCGGGTCGAGCATGCGCTGGCGCGCTCGCAGGAACAGTTGCGCGAGCTGTCGGCGCACCTGGAAAGCGTGCGCGAGGAAGAGAAGGCGCGTATCGCCCGGGAGGTGCATGACGAACTGGGGCAGATGCTCACGGTGCTCAAGCTCGAAGTCTCCATGTGCGAACTGGCCTACGCCGAACTCGACCCAGGCCTGAACGAACGCCTGGCCAGCATGAAACGCCTGATCGCCCAGTTGTTCCAGCTGGTGCGCGATGTGGCGAGCGCCTTGCGTCCGCCGATTCTCGATGCGGGCATTGCCTCGGCCGTCGAATGGCAGGCACGGCGTTTCGAGGCACGCACGCAGATCCCCTGCCTGGTACAGGTGCCGGAGAATCTGCCACCATTGAGCGATGCCAAGGCCACCGGGCTGTTTCGCATCCTGCAGGAGGCGCTGACCAACGTCATGCGCCATGCCCAGGCGCATACCGTGCAGATCGAGCTGGCGCGCGAAAACGGCTCGCTGCGGATGACCGTCATCGATGATGGCGTGGGGTTTCGCACCGACCAGTCCCGGCCGGCGTCGTTCGGCCTGGTGGGCGTACGCGAGCGGGTGCTGATGCTGGGCGGCAGCATGACCCTGGACAGCGAGCCGGGCGAGGGCAGCAGCCTGAGCGTGGCCATACCATTGGATTAGGAGAGCGACCGTGATTCGAGTGCTGGTGGCCGAAGACCACACCATCGTCCGCGAGGGCATCAAGCAGTTGATCGGCCTGGCCAAGGACATGCAGGTGGTGGGGGAGGCCGGCAACGGTGAGCAATTGCTCGAGACCCTGCGCCATACGCCCTGCGAGGTGGTGTTGCTGGATATCTCCATGCCGGGGGTGAACGGCCTGGAGGCGATTGCGCGGATCCGGGCGCAGGGCAATCCGCCGGCAATCCTGGTGCTGTCGATGCACGACGAGGCGCAGATGGCCGCTCGTGCCCTGAAGGCTGGCGCCGCTGGCTACGCCACCAAGGACAGCGATCCTGCCCTGCTGCTGACGGCCATCCGCCGCGTGGCAGGCGGTGGGCGCTACATCGACCCGGCACTGGCCGACCGCATGGTCTTCGAGGTCGGCCTGACCGAGACGCGACCCCTGCATACCCTGCTCTCGGAGCGTGAGTTCTCGGTGTTCGAGCGCCTGGCCCAGGGCGCCAACGTCAACGACATCGCCCAGCAACTGGCGCTCTCCAGCAAGACCATCAGCACCCACAAGGCGCGCCTGATGCAGAAGCTCAAGGTCAACTCACTGGCGGAACTGGTGAAGTACGCCATGGAGCACAAGCTGGTGTGAGTGTCCCGTTTGCGACATGGGGTGAGCCCGGGGGGCTCCCGGCCTGTGCGAGCAAGCCCGGCCTTCGATTGGGGCTGGGCTGCGGCGCAGAGCACCTTCGGTTGGCGCAAGCTCTATGGGGGCGGGCCGCTGGAATGTCTGAAACCGTCACGCTTGTAGGGCAATCCCTACAGCAAATCTTCCATCCGGATGATGGCATTCTCTCAGCACCCCCGATTTCCGGGGGCTTGCCGCTTCTCTAGTCTTGGCTCACGCAGTCATTCCAAGAAGAAGGTGCAGGCATGAGCGAGGTGAATTCGAACGCTGCCGGTGGCGAGACGCTGGTAGCTTTCCGGGGTGTACAGAAGAGCTACGACGGCGAATCGCTGATCGTCAAGGACCTCAACCTGGACATCCGCAAGGGCGAGTTCCTCACCTTGCTCGGCCCGTCCGGCTCGGGCAAGACCACCAGCCTGATGATGCTGGCCGGCTTCGAGACCCCCACCGCCGGCGAGATCCAGCTGGCCGGGCGTTCGATCAACAACGTGCCGCCGCACAAACGCGACATCGGCATGGTGTTCCAGAACTACGCGCTGTTCCCGCACATGACCGTGGAAGAGAACCTGGCCTTCCCCTTGAGCGTGCGCAACCTGAGCAAGACCGACATCAGCGAGCGGGTCAAGCGGGTACTGGCCATGGTCCAGCTCGATGCCTTCGCCAAGCGCTACCCGGGCCAGCTCTCCGGTGGCCAGCAGCAGCGGGTGGCCCTGGCCCGCGCCCTGGTGTTCGAGCCGCAGCTGGTGCTGATGGACGAGCCGCTCGGCGCGCTCGACAAGCAGTTGCGCGAGCACATGCAGATGGAGATCAAGCACATCCACCAGCGCCTGGGCGTGACCGTGGTCTACGTGACCCACGACCAGGGCGAGGCGCTGACCATGTCCGACCGGGTGGCGGTGTTCCACCAGGGCGAGATCCAGCAGATCGCCGACCCGCGCACCCTCTATGAAGAGCCGCGCAACACCTTCGTCGCCAACTTCATCGGCGAGAACAACCGCCTCAACGGCACCTTGCTGTCGCACGATGGCGACCGCTGTCAGGTGCAGCTGCCCCGCGGCGAGCGGGTCGAGGCGCTGGCGGTGAACGTGGGGGCGGCGGGCGAGCCGGTGACCCTGTCGATCCGCCCGGAGCGGGTGCGCCTCAACGGCCACAGCGAGCGCTGCGTCAACCGTTTCTCCGGCCGGGTGGCCGAGTTCATCTACCTGGGCGACCACGTGCGGGTGCGCCTGGAAGTCTGCGGCAAGGCCGACTTCTTCGTGAAGCAGCCGATTGCCGAGCTCGACCCGGCCCTGGCCGTGGGCGATGTGGTACCGCTTGGCTGGGAGGTGGAGCACGCCCGCGCGCTCGATCCGATTGCCGAAGCCCACTGATGGTTTGCTTCACCAACCCTGTACTGTGGAGAGAATAATAATGCGCAAGCAGTTGAAACTGACCGCCCTGGCCCTTGGCCTGTTCGCCGCCGGCCAGGCCCTGGCCGCCGACCTGACCGTGGTGTCTTTCGGCGGTGCGAACAAGGCCGCCCAGGTCAAGGCGTTCTACGAGCCATGGGAGAAGGCGGGCAAGGGCAAGATCATCGCCGGTGAGTACAACGGCGAAATGGCCAAGGTCAAGGCCATGGTCGACACCAAGAGCGTGTCCTGGAACCTGGTGGAGGTGGAGTCGCCAGAGTTGGCCCGTGGTTGCGACGAGGGCATGTTCGAGGAGCTCGACCCGGCCCTGTTCGGCGATGAGGCCGACTACGTGCCTGGCGCCATCCAACCCTGTGGCGTGGGCTTCTTCGTCTGGTCCACCGTGCTGGCCTACAACGCCGACAAGCTCAAGACCGCGCCCACCAGCTGGGCTGATTTCTGGGACACCAAGCAGTTCCCGGGCAAGCGCGGCCTGCGCAAGGGGGCCAAGTACACCCTGGAGTTCGCCCTGATGGCCGACGGTGTGGCGCCGAAGGATGTGTACAAGGTGCTGGCCACCAAGGAAGGCCAGGACCGTGCCTTCAAGAAGCTCGACGAGATCAAGCCGAGCATCCAGTGGTGGGAGGCCGGTGCCCAGCCGCCCCAGTACCTGGCCTCGGGTGACGTGGTCATGAGCTCGGCCTACAACGGCCGCATCGCCGCGGTGCAGAAGGAGAGCAACCTCAAGGTGGTGTGGAACGGCGGCATCTACGACTTCGACGCCTGGGCCATTCCGAGGGGCGCCAAGGATACCGACGAAGCGAAGAAGTTCATCGCCTTCAGCGTGCAGCCCGAGCAGCAGAAGATCTACTCCGAGAACATCGCCTATGGCCCGGCCAACGCCAAGGCGGTCAGCCTGCTCTCGGACGAGGTGAAGAAGGACATGCCGACCACGCCTGAGAACATCGCCAACCAGGTGCAGATCGACGTGGCCTTCTGGGCCGACAACAGCGAGCAGCTGGAACAACGCTTCAACGCTTGGGCGGCGAGGAAGTAAGCCGCACCGAGGGAGCGCCGGGGAACGGCCCGGCGCTCCTCGTTCCCCAGATTTTTCGGAGTTCGCCATGGCCATTGCAGTGCCCCTGAACGAAGGCGCAGGTAAAAGCCTCAAGCAGCGTCTCAAGCATGCCGAGCGGGTCAACCGCTGGAAAGCGCAGGCGTTGATCGCGCCGCTGGCGCTGTTCCTGTTGCTGGTGTTCCTGGTGCCGATCGCGGCACTGCTGTACAAGAGCGTCGGCAACCCGGAGGTGGTCGCCGGCCTGCCACGTACCGTCGAGGCCGTGTCGCAGTGGGACGGCAAGGGCCTGCCGGGCGAAGAAGTGTACAAGGCGCTCAGTCAGGACCTGGCCGAATCGCGTCGCAACCAGACCTTGGGCGACCTTTCCAAGCGCCTGAACATGGAGCTGGCCGGCTACCGCAGCCTGCTGGCCAAGACCGCCAGGGCGCTGCCGTTCAAGACCGAGCCGAGCGCCTACAAGGATGCCTTGCAGACGCTCGACGAGCGTTGGGGCGATCCGGCCTATTGGCAGGCGATCCGCCGCAACACCAGCACGGTCACGCCGTTCTACCTGCTGGCCGCACTGGACCACCGCATCGACGACCTGGGCGAGCTGGCCAAGGCCACGCCCGACCAGGCGATCTACCTGGACATCTTCGCCCGCACCCTGTGGATGGGCGTGGTGATCACCGTGATCTGCCTGCTGCTGGCCTATCCGCTGGCCTACCTGCTGGCCAACCTGCCGACCCGGCAGAGCAACCTGCTGATGATCCTGGTGCTGCTGCCGTTCTGGACCTCGATCCTGGTGCGGGTGGCGGCCTGGATCGTGCTGTTGCAGTCGGGCGGCCTGATCAACAGTGCGCTGATGGCGGTGGGCATCATCGATGAGCCGCTGGAGTTGGTGTTCAACCGCACCGGCGTGTACATCTCGATGGTCCATATCCTCCTGCCGTTCATGATCTTGCCGCTGTACAGCGTGATGAAGGGCATCTCGCCCAGCTACATGCGCGCGGCGATCTCCCTGGGTTGCCATCCGTTCGCCAGTTTCTGGCGGGTGTACTTCCCGCAGACCTATGCCGGTGTCGGCGCCGGTTGCCTGCTGGTGTTCATCATCTCCATCGGCTACTACATCACCCCGGCGCTGCTCGGCAGCCCCAACGACCAGATGGTCAGCTACTTCGTCGCCTTCTACACCAACACCAGCATCAACTGGGGCATGGCCACCGCGCTGGGCGGGTTGCTGCTGCTGGCCACCGTGTTGCTGTACCTGATCTATAGCTGGCTGGTCGGCGCCAGCCGCCTGCGCCTGAGCTGAGGAGCCTTGCCATGCTGAGCCCTTACATGTCGCCCGTGGAGCGGGTCTGGTTCTACAGCCTGCGAATCCTCTGCGGCCTGATCCTGCTGTTCCTGGTATTGCCGGTGCTGGTGATCGTGCCGTTGTCGTTCAACAGCGGCAGTTTCCTGGTCTACCCGCTGCAGGGTTTTTCGCTGCAGTGGTACGAGGACTTCTTTTCGTCCGCTGAATGGATGCGTTCGTTGAAGAACAGCATCATCGTCGCCCCGGCGGCCACCGTGCTGGCCATGGTGTTCGGCACCCTGGCCGCCATCGGCCTGACCCGCAGCGACTTTCCTGGCAAGTCGCTGGTGATGGCCCTGGTGATTTCGCCGATGGTGGTGCCTGTGGTGATCATCGGCGTGGCCAGCTATCTGTTCTTCGCCCCGCTGGGCCTGGGCAACAGCTTCATCTCGCTGATCCTGGTGCATGCGGTACTGGGCGTGCCGTTCGTCATCATCACCGTGTCGGCGACCTTGCAGGGCTTCAACTACAACCTGGTGCGGGCGGCGGCCAGCCTGGGAGCCTCGCCGCTGCTGGCCTTCCGCCGGGTGACTTTGCCGCTGATCGCGCCCGGGGTGATCTCCGGGGCGTTGTTCGCCTTCGCCACGTCGTTCGACGAGGTGGTGGTGACCCTGTTCCTCGCCGGGCCCGAGCAGGCGACGTTGCCACGACAGATGTTCAGCGGCATCCGCGAGAACCTGAGCCCGACCATTGCCGCGGCGGCGACCTTGCTGATCGCCTTTTCGGTGGTTCTGCTGCTGACCCTGGAGTGGTTGCGCGGGCGGAGCGAGAAGATGCGAACCCAGCAGCCGACCTGATTGGCAGGTTGTGCCGGCCCTTTCAAGGGGTATTTGGGGCTGCAAGGCAGCCCCAAAGATGACAAAGCGCTGCCAACCGAATGATTTTGTGTCGCCATCGGCACCGCTTGACGCCAATCAGCCCCGATTCGCTCGCCTGGGTTACAATGCGCGCCACCGTGATTCTGCCAACAGGTGCGCCATGCAGCCCTACGCTATTGCCCCCTCCATCCTCTCCGCCGATTTCGCCCGCCTGGGCGAGGACGTCGACAAGGTGCTCGCCGCTGGCGCCGATATCGTCCACTTCGATGTGATGGACAACCACTACGTACCCAACCTGACCATCGGCCCGATGGTCTGCAGCGCCCTGCGCAAGTATGGCGTGACCGCGCCGATCGACGTGCACCTGATGGTCAGCCCGGTCGACCGCATCATCGGCGACTTCATCGAAGCCGGCGCCACCTACATCACGTTCCATCCGGAAGCCTCCCAGCACATCGACCGCTCCCTGCAACTGATCCGCGACGGTGGCTGCAAGGCTGGCCTAGTGTTCAACCCGGCCACCGGCCTGGACGTGCTGAAGTACGTGATGGACAAGGTCGACATGGTCCTGCTGATGAGCGTCAACCCAGGCTTCGGTGGCCAGAAGTTCATCCCCGGCACCCTCGACAAGCTGCGCGAGGCGCGCGCCTTGATCGATGCCAGCGGCCGTGACATCCGCCTGGAGATCGATGGCGGCGTCAACGTCGGCAATATCCGCGAGATCGCGGCCGCAGGTGCCGACACCTTCGTGGCGGGCTCGGCGATCTTCAATGCGCCGGATTACCAGGACGTCATCGCCAGCATGCGCGCCGAACTGGCCCAGGCCCACCCATGAGCGGCTTCGAGCAGCTGTTCCCAGGGACGCTGCCCAGGCTGGTGATGTTCGATCTGGATGGCACCCTGATCGATTCGGTCCCCGACCTGGCTGCCGCCGTGGATCGCATGCTGCTCCAGATGGGGCGCCCGCCCGCTGGCCTGGAGGCCGTGCGCCAATGGGTCGGCAATGGTGCCCAGGTCCTCGTGCGCCGCGCCCTGGCCGGCGGCCTGGATCACGCAGGCGTCGACGATGCACTGGCCGAGCAGGGCCTGGCCCTGTTCATGGAGGCCTACGCCGAAAGCCACGACCTGACGGTGATCTACCCCGGGGTGCGCGACACCCTGCGCTGGCTGCGCAAGCAAGGCGTGGAGATGGCGCTGATCACCAACAAGCCTGAGCGTTTCGTCGGCCCGCTGCTCGATCAGATGAAGATCGGTCGTTACTTCCGCTGGATCATTGGCGGCGACACCCTGGCGCAGAAGAAGCCTGACCCGGCGGCCTTGCTGTTCGTCATGAAGATGGCCGGCGTCGCCCCCGCCGAGTCGCTGTTCGTCGGCGATTCGCGCAGCGATGTGCTGGCGGCCAGGGCGGCGGGTGTGCAATGCGTCGGCCTGACCTATGGCTACAACCATGGGCGGCCCATCGATGAGGAATCCCCCAGCCTGGTCATCGACGACCTGCGCGCCCTGCTGCCCGGTTGCTTAGTCCCGGCCACTGGGATAACGTTGGCGGACCTTCAAGCCTCACAAGACAGAGAGTCCACCGTGGCGGTTACCGGCAAATTCTGGATGAAAGTCATCAAGGCCCTGGCCCGTTGGCGCTGGCGCGCCTGACTTCCGCCCGCCGGCGCTTGCCGGCCCGTCCGCTTGCCCGACCCCATTGCTGCTTGCCACGAGGCTACCCATGACCCGCGAAGAATTCCTGCGCCTGGCCGCTGCCGGCTACAACCGCATTCCCCTGGCCTGTGAAACCCTGGCCGACTTCGACACGCCGCTGTCGATCTACCTGAAGCTCGCCGACCAACCCAACTCCTACCTGCTCGAGTCCGTACAGGGCGGCGAGAAGTGGGGGCGCTACTCGATGATCGGCTTGCCCTCGCGCACTGTGCTGCGGGTACATGGCTACCACGTGAGCATCTTGCAGGACGGCGAAGAAGTGGAAAGCCATGACGTCGAGGACCCGCTGGCGTTCGTCGAGGCCTTCAAGGATCGCTACAAGGTCGCCGACATTCCGGGTTTGCCGCGCTTCAATGGCGGCCTGGTCGGCTACTTCGGCTATGACTGCGTCCGTTATGTGGAAAAGCGCCTGGGCGCCTGCCCGAACCCGGATCCGCTGGGTGTGCCGGACATCCTGTTGATGGTCTCCGATGCCGTGGTGGTGTTCGACAACTTGGCGGGCAAGATGCACGCGATCGTGCTGGTCGACCCGGCTCAGGAGCAGGCCTACGAAGAGGGGCAGGCACGGCTCGAGGGCCTGCTGGACACGCTGCGCCAGCCGATCACCCCGCGCCGCGGCCTGGACCTGAGCGGCCCGCTCGCCGCCGAGCCGGAATTCCGCTCCAGCTACACCCGCGAGGACTACGAGAACGCGGTGGCCCGCATCAAGGAGTACATCCTGGCCGGGGATTGCATGCAGGTGGTGCCGTCCCAGCGCATGTCCATCGACTTCAAGGCCGCGCCCATCGACCTGTACCGGGCGCTGCGCTGCTTCAACCCGACGCCGTACATGTACTTCTTCAACTTCGGCGATTTCCATGTGGTCGGCAGTTCGCCCGAGGTGCTGGTGCGGGTCGAAGACAACCTGGTGACCGTGCGCCCGATCGCCGGCACCCGCCCGCGTGGCGTCACCGAGGAGGCCGACCGGGCACTGGAGGACGACCTGCTGTCCGACGAGAAGGAAATCGCCGAGCACCTGATGCTCATCGACCTGGGGCGCAACGACGTGGGCCGGGTGTCCTCGACGGGCAGCGTACGCCTGACCGAGAAGATGGTGATCGAGCGCTATTCCAACGTGATGCACATCGTCTCCAACGTCACCGGGCAGTTGCGCCAGGGCCTGACTGCCATGGATGCGCTGCGTGCCATCCTGCCGGCTGGCACCCTGTCGGGGGCGCCGAAGATCCGCGCGATGGAGATCATCGACGAGCTGGAGCCGGTCAAGCGCGGTGTCTATGGGGGGGCGGTGGGCTACTTCGCCTGGAACGGCAACATGGACACGGCCATTGCTATCCGTACTGCGGTGATCAAGGATGGCGAGCTGCATGTCCAGGCCGGTGGCGGTATCGTCGCCGACTCGGTGCCGGCGCTGGAGTGGGAAGAGACCATCAACAAGCGCCGCGCCATGTTCCGTGCGGTGGGCCTGGCGGAGCAGACGCCCAAGGCCTGATGGCTGGCATGAAGAAACGGCGCCCCTGGTGGGCGCCGTTTTTGTATCGGTTGGGGACGCAAAGCGACCCCAGGGGCTTCAAAAGTCCAGGCTCAGGGCCAGGCTCACTCCCTGCTGGGTCAGCTCATCGCTCTTGCGCCAGTTGTAGTTGCCACGCAGGTGCAGCCCCGGCGTCAGTTCATGGGTAAGCCCCAGGCTGGCACGGGTCAGGTTGCTGTGAGGGGTATAGCCGGTGAGTGTGAAATCATTGGCTGGCAGGGTGGCCAGACGCATCGTCAGGTCCTGGCGATCATCCTCGAACTCATGCTCGCGGGCGACCTCGGCGAACAGCCGGGTGCCCGGGGCGAATAGGTAGCTGCCCTGCAGCCCCACTCCCAGGCGTCGCGAGGTACGGTCCTGATCGTCGAAGCCCAGCGCAGTGGAGCGCCCGCTCTTCTCGTCATAGCCATCCACCTTGACCCGGGCATAGTCGGCGCTGACGAACGGTGACAACTGCCAGTCGCTGCCCTCTGTCGCTAGGTTGTAACCCAGGCGACCCGACAGTGCCCAGGTTTCGCCGTCCGTGTCGCCTTTCTCGCTGCGCTCGCCCACGCCCAGGGCGAAGGTGCGCTCGAGGTCGTGGTAATCCAGGTGCCCCGCGGTCAAGGCGGCGTCCGCCCACCAGCGCTGCTGGCGGAACTGGGCGAACAGCGTGGCCAGGTAACTGTCGAGCTTGTAGTCCGAGTCCTGTTCGCCGGCCTCCAGTTTCTGCCGATAGACGCCTGCGGCCAGGCCGATGCGCCAGGCCTCGTCGAGCCGGTAGCTGCCGCCGAGGGTCAGGTTGTAGCCCCGCCCGTCGCCACTGGCGGCGCTGCGCTGGTCGTCGAAGTCCAGGTCCTGGGCGCCAGTGGCGAGAATGGCCTGCCATTGGCCGACGGCTTGCCAGGGTGTCTGCCACTGGTTGCGCAGTTCGTCCTGGTGGGCGCGCAGGCTGGCGTGGGCCATTTCTGGAAGCAAGGTCAGCTCCCAGGGAGCGGCGATGATCGAGTAGGCGTAGTCGGCGATCAGCCGCTGGCCGGCGATGGTCGGGTGCACCGAGTCGTTGAACAGCAGCCGGCTCGGGTCCGGTGTGGGGCCATTGATGCCGTAAACCGGGTTCTCCACGCAACTGCCGCCGCTGTAGCAGGTGCCGACCAGGTCCTGGTCGGCCGCAAGGCCGAACTGCGCCGGGCTGGCGAGGGCCTCTTGGAGCAGGACGGGGATGTTCAGCGGGATGATCTCGGCGTCGACGCGGTCCAGTTGTTCCACCAAGGACTGGTTGAATACGCCGGACAACTGGGAGAGCGGGCCTTGCTGCGGTGTACCGCTGAAGTTCGGCGTCTGGCCCAGGTCGGGCAGTAGCCAGACCATGATGTAGCGGGCGCCGCCCTGCTGCAGCGCCTGGGCGCTGGCCGCCAGGCGCGCGCCAGCGGCTGCGGCATCGGCGGGGCTGTTGACCAGGCCCTGGAGGAAATCGTTGCCACCACCGGTCAGGTAGTAGAGCGCGTTCGGGTCGGCGCCCAGGCCGCTGGCCAGGTAGCCGGGGCGCTCGCGCAGTACGGCGCCGGCCCCAGGGTTGCCCGGCGGAATGACCGTCCGCGAGGTATCGGTGATCGAATCGAGGATCTGCTGGGTGGTGTAGCCGCCGACCGCCCAGTTGTTGCCGTCGGGGCGGACAGCCAGCGAGGTGGACGGGTTGAGGTCGGCCGGTGCCACGCCCAGGCGGCCGCCGAGCAGCATCGGCGAGACGGGCGCATAGTTGCCGTCGGTGTCACGGTTGGTGAAGCGCATGGCGGCGGTGCCACCGGCCAGGTCGGGGAACTGGCCGGCATCGCTGAGGCTGTCACCGAAGACGATGAGCGTCGAGTAGGGCGAGGGCGCCGCCATGGCCTGGCTGCAGGCCAGGGCCAGCAGGCCGAGCAGGGAACGCAGGAAGGGCGGTTTGCGCATGTCTGAATATCCTTTTCGTTGTTTTTATGAGGACAAGCCGACTGACCTTAGCAAATCGCAGGTCATGCTTTCCAAGTCCATTCGTTTCCCGGTATTTACGGGCATATTGCACCTGCCGCCCCGGTAGGCTACTGTGCCGTGACGTATGAACGAGACCTACCCCGTGTTGATCGTCAGCAGACTCCTGATGCGCGTTATCAAGGCCCACGCCCGTTGGCGTTGGCGCGCCTGACTTTATCTCCTGCCGGCTTGCCCGGCCCGTCCCCGTTTGCCTTCCATTCGCTGCACCTGCCGCCCCTTGCGGGATCGTCCGCACCCGTGGCTGGCATGGGAAGGTTCGAATCCAAAGTCAGTATTCAAGAGGTTCGCTCCAGATGTTACTGATGATCGACAACTACGACTCCTTCACCTACAACGTCGTTCAATACCTCGGCGAGCTGGGTGCCGAGGTCAAGGTCATTCGCAACGACGAAATGACCATCGCCCAGATCGAAGCCCTCGAGCCGGAGCGCATCGTCGTCTCCCCGGGCCCTTGCACGCCGAGCGAGGCGGGCGTGTCCATCGAAGCCATCCTGCACTTTGCCGGCAAGTTGCCGATCCTGGGCGTGTGCCTGGGCCACCAGTCCATCGGCCAGGCCTTCGGCGGTGACGTGGTGCGGGCCCGCCAGGTGATGCATGGCAAGACCAGCCCGGTGCATCACCGCGACCTGGGCGTGTTCGCCGGCCTCAACAACCCGCTCACCGTGACCCGCTACCATTCCCTGGTGGTCAAGCGCGAAACCCTGCCGGATTGCCTGGAGGTCACCGCCTGGACCGCGCATGACGATGGTTCGGTCGACGAGATCATGGGCCTGCGCCACAAGGCCCTGAACATCGAAGGAGTGCAGTTCCACCCCGAGTCGATCCTCACCGAGCAAGGGCATGAGTTGTTCGCCAATTTCCTCAAGCAGACCGGCGGCCGCCGCTAAGGAACGAACATGGATATCAAGAGCGCGTTGAGCCGTATCGTCGGCCATCTGGACCTGTCCACCGAGGAAATGCGCGGCGTCATGCGCCAGATCATGACCGGCCAGTGCACGGAGGCGCAGATCGGTGCCTTCCTGATGGGCATGCGCATGAAGAGCGAGAGCATCGACGAGATCGTCGGCGCCGTGTCGGTGATGCGCGAGCTGGCCGACAAGGTCGAGCTGCAGAGCCTGGATGGTGTCGTCGACATCGTCGGCACCGGTGGTGATGGCGCCAACATCTTCAACGTGTCCACCGCCTCGGCCTTCGTTCTCGCCGCGGCCGGTTGCACCGTGGCCAAGCATGGCAACCGGGCGGTGTCCGGCAAGAGCGGCAGCGCCGACCTGCTGGAGGCCGCCGGCATCTACCTGAACCTGACTCCGGTGCAGGTCGCTCGCTGCATCGACAGCCTGGGGATCGGTTTCATGTTCGCCCAGACCCACCACAGCGCCATGAAGCACGCCGCCGGGCCTCGCCGCGAGCTGGGGCTGCGCACCCTGTTCAACATGCTCGGCCCGCTTACGAATCCGGCCGGTGTGAAACACCAGGTGGTCGGGGTCTTCACCCAGGCCCTGTGCCGCCCACTGGCTCAGGTGCTGCAGCGTCTGGGCAGCAAGCATGTGTTGGTGGTGCACTCGAAGGATGGCCTGGACGAGTTCAGCCTGGCCGCGCCGACCTTCGTCGCCGAGCTGAAGAATGACCAGATCAGCGAGTACTGGGTCGAGCCGGAAGACCTCGGCATGAAGAGCCAGAGCCTGCATGGCCTGGCGGTCGAGGGCCCGCAGGCCTCGCTGGAGCTGATCCGCGATGCCCTGGGCCGGCGCAAGACCGAGAACGGCCAGAAGGCTGCCGAGATGATCGTGCTCAACGCCGGTGCCGCGCTGTATGCCGCCGATCACGCGATGAGCCTCAAAGCAGGGGTGGAGCTGGCCCATGACGTGCTGCACACCGGCCTTGCCTGGGAGAAGTTGCAGGAGCTGGGTGCCTTCACCGCGGTATTCAAGCAGGAGAACGAAGCATGAGCGTACCGACGGTGCTGGAGAAAATCCTCGCCCGCAAGGTCGAGGAAGTGGCCGAGCGCAGTGCCCGGGTCAGCCTGGCCGAGCTGGAGCGCCTGGCCAAGGCAGCCGATGCCCCGCGTGGCTTTGCCAATGCGTTGATCGAGCAGGCCGGGCGCAAGCAGCCGGCGGTGATCGCCGAAATCAAGAAGGCCTCGCCGAGCAAGGGGGTGATCCGCGAACACTTCGTGCCGGCGGAGATCGCCGCCAGCTACGAGAAGGGTGGGGCGACCTGCCTGTCGGTACTGACCGATGTGGACTACTTCCAGGGCGGCGATGCCTACCTGCAGCAGGCCCGCGCGGCCTGTGCGCTGCCGGTGATCCGCAAGGACTTCCTGATCGACCCTTACCAGGTCGTCGAGGCCCGTGCCCTGGGCGCCGACTGCGTATTGCTGATCGTCGCCGCGCTGGATGACGTGCGCATGGCCGAGCTGGCTGCCACCGCCAAGGACGTCGGGCTCGACGTGCTGGTGGAGGTGCACGACGGCGATGAACTGGAGCGTGCCCTGCAGACCCTCGACACCCCGCTGGTCGGCGTCAACAACCGCAACCTGCACACCTTCGAGGTCAGCCTGGAAACCACTCTCGACCTGCTGCCGCGCATCCCGCGCGATCGTCTGGCCATCACCGAGAGCGGCATCCTCAACCGTGCCGACGTGGAACTGATGGAAATCAACGAGGTGTATTCCTTCCTGGTCGGCGAGGCGTTCATGCGCGCCGAGCAGCCGGGGCTGGAGCTGCAGCGTCTGTTCTTCCCCGAGCGGCCCGTGCACAACGTGGTCCAGCAACTGGACTGAGCGACCCTGAAGCCGGCACATGCCGGCTTCTTTGCATGGACAAGGTGGAAAACTGATGAGCGATCAACCTCTGGCCCTTACCGTCGAACAGGGCCTGCACGCCGAACAGGAGCTGCTGGCCGCAGTCTGCCGTGGCGAGCGCGAAGCTGGTGTGCTGTTCTGGCGCCCGACCGACCGCGCCCTGGTGATGCCACGGCGCATGAGCCGCCTGGAGAACTTCGAGGCTGCCTGCACGGAACTGGCGATCAGTGGCTGGCCGGTGTTGTTGCGCGAGACCGGCGGGGAGCCGGTGCCGCAGTCGCATGCCACGGTGAACGTGGCACTGGTCTATGTGGCGCCGCGTAGCGAAGGGGACCAGGGGCGCATCGAGAATGCCTACGAGCGCCTGTGCCTGCCCTTGTGCGATGTGCTGCGCGAATGGGGCGGTGTGGCATCGGTCGGCGAGATCGATGGCGCTTTCTGCGATGGCCGGTACAACGTCAATCTCGATGGCCGCAAACTGGTCGGCACGGCCCAGCGCTGGCGCCAGGGGCTGGGCGGCAAACGCCCGGTGGTGCTGGTGCATGGCGCGCTGTTGCTGGACAACGAGCGTGAGTCGATGGTCGCGGCGGTCAACCGCTTCAACGAATGTTGTGAGCTGGAGCAACGCTGCCGGGCCGATGCCCATGTCGCCCTGCATGAGGTCGTGCCCGAGGCGCCCTGGTTCGAGCGCCTGAGCCAGGCTTACGACGAGGTGATCGCGGCGCTTCCCCGGGACTAGCGGGTGCCGTAGACCACCATGGTCTTGCCCTTGACCTGGACCAGGCTGCGTTCCTCGAGGTCCTTGAGCACACGACCGACCATTTCCCGTGAGCACCCGACGATACGGCCGATCTCCTGGCGGGTGATCTTGATCTGCATACCGTCCGGGTGGGTCATCGCGTCGGGCTGCTTGCACAGGTCCAGCAGGCAGCGGGCCACGCGGCCGGTGACGTCGAAGAAGGCGAGGTCGCCGACCTTGCGGGTGGTGTTGCGCAGACGCTGGGCCATCTGGCTGCCAAGCGCATAGAGGATTTCCGGATCCTGGCGAGCCAGTTCGCGGAACTTGTCGTAGCCGATCTCGGCCACTTCGCATTCGGTCTTGGCGCGGACCCAGGCACTACGTTGCTGTTCCTGGCCGCTAGGTTCGAACAGGCCCAACTCGCCGAAAAAATCGCCGCTGTTGAGGTAGGCGATGATCATCTCATGACCGTCGTCGTCCTCGATCAGGATGGTCACCGAGCCTTTGACGATGAACGACAGCGTGTCTGCCCGGTCGCCCGCACAGATGATATTGCTCTTGGCGGCATAGCGGCGGCGCTGGCAGTGGGTGAGCAGCTTGTCGATGTTCTTGATCTTGGCGGGTAGGGCTGAGGCAACCATCACGAAATCCTGTTCGATATGACGCATAGGCTTTTTATAGGGGTTTGGCGGAAAGTGCCAGTCATTTGGCGCCAGCTTATCAGACACTGCCTCTGGTATTGGTATGAAAGCGACTCGTCTTGAGCTTTTCCGACAGCTCCACAAGGTCTAAGCTGACGGCCTTTTCCGAACATTAGGGAGTCCAGATACATGAAGGCACGCATCCAGTGGGCCGGTGAAGCGATGTTCCTCGGCGAATCGGGGAGCGGCCACGTCGTGGTGATGGATGGCCCGCCCGAGGCTGGCGGTCGCAACCTGGGCGTGCGCCCGATGGAGATGCTCCTGCTCGGCCTGGGCGGTTGCAGCAGCTTCGATGTCGTGAGCATCCTGAAGAAGTCGCGCCAGGCCGTGGAAAACTGCGAGGCCTTCCTGGAGGCCGAGCGCG
This sequence comes from Pseudomonas sp. I2, assembly GCF_040984075.1. NCBI lineage: Bacteria > Pseudomonadati > Pseudomonadota > Gammaproteobacteria > Pseudomonadales > Pseudomonadaceae > Pseudomonas > Pseudomonas sp. I2. The sequence goes on along the minus strand of NZ_JBCGFQ010000015.1, from coordinate 10,824 downwards.
CCGACGAGGATCCCAAGGTGTTCACCAAGATCCACTTGAAGTTCGTGGTCAAGGGGCGTGGCCTGAAGGAGGCCCAGGTCAAGCGTGCGGTGGAGCTGTCGGCGGAGAAGTACTGCTCGGCCTCGATCATGCTCGATCGCGCCGGTGTCGAGATTACCCACGGCTACGAGATCGTCGAACTGGGCTGAGGCAGGGTATTCGACTTGATAGGGCCGCTTGCCCGGCCCATCAATCGCGCAGCGCTGGCAGTGCTTGTTGCAACCAACTCGGCAGACGGGCGCGCAGCGACTGGCTGAGCTGCTCGCGGCGCTTCTGGTAAAGCAGCCCCAGGCCGATCACGCCAAGGCCGATCAAGGTCAGCACCAGCGGGAACAGCAGCGAGTCGGCGAACACCTCGTAGGAGAGGTAGCCGAGGTAAGCCGCCACGCCCATGGCGCCGAACACCATGAACACCGGCCGGCGCAGTAGCACCGCCAGCCCCATCAAGCCAAGGTTGACCAGGCAGTAGAGGGCCTTGCCCAGCTCGCTGTCGCTGTTCATCAGCGTCAGGCCTCCCCAGAATGCCGCCAGCCCGGCCAGGTAGCCCCAGAAGGCATAGTCCCTACGGGGGCGGCCATCCACCACGACGAACACCAGCAGCAGGGCCAGGCCGAACCATAGCGATACCGTGCGCCGCTGCTCCCAACTGAATGGCGAGCCAAAGAACCATTCGCTCAGGTCCATGGACATGAACCACAGGGCCACGGCGATCGGCATCACGATGAACGGGAAGGGCACCAGGCGCAGCATCAGCAGCCCGGCGAGCACCGTGGCCGCTTCCATCAGCAACCAGCCACCTTGGACGTAGGTGTAGTACTGGTGGTAGTCGGCTTGGGTGTCGTCCAGCGGCCACCAGCCCAACATGCGCTCGATGGCGAACACTGCCAGTGGCACGATGCTTACCGCGACCGCAGCCAGCACCCCGGCAGCGATGGGTTGCTGGCGCCGCTGCAATGCCATGGCGAAGCCTGTCAGCAGGACGATATACAACAGTGCAATGGCCAGCAGGGCCGAGTCGCCGATGCGCATCCAGGCTTCGGTGAGCAGCCAGCCCATGGCGCCCATGATCAGCAGCGCGCCGAAATAGAAGGCCACATGGGCCAATTGAAAGGTGCCACGGTTTTCCGGCTGCTGGCGCAAGAACGCCAGCAGCGCCTGCTCCTGGCCCGGCTGGAGAATGCCGGCGTCCACGGCACGCGCCAGGTCCTTGGCGTCGAAACGTTCCGTCATGGCCGTGCCCCTAGATGCGATAGGTGCTCTTGGTCATCACCTTGGCCATCAGGCTCATGCCCAGGCGCACCGGTGCGGGGAAGCGGTAGCCGCCGGCCTCGAGGGCGGATTCGGCGTGCTGCTCCTCGTCCACGCGCATCTGCTCGAGGATGGCGCGGGATTTCTCGTCTTGCGGGGGGATCTGCTCCAGGTGTTCGTCCAGGTGCTTGCAGACTTGGTGCTCGGTGGCCGCGACGAAGCCCAGGCTGACCTTGTCGCTGACCAGGCCGGCGAGGGCGCCGATGCCGAACGACATACCGTAGAACAGCGGGTTGAGCACGCTCGGGTGGCTGCCCAGCTGGCGGATGCGCTGCTCGCACCAGGCCAGGTGGTCGACCTCTTCCTCGGCGGCATGCTCCATGGCCTTGCGTACCTGCGGCAGTTTGGCGGTCAACGCCTGGCCCTGGTAGAGCGCCTGGGCACATACCTCGCCGGTATGGTTGATGCGCATCAGGCCGGCGATATGGCGGGTCTGGGCTTCGTCCAGCTCGGCGTCCGGTTGCACGATGGCCGGGGAGGGACGAGAAGGTTGGCCGCTGAAGGGCAGCAAGGTGCGCATGGCGGTATCGGCCTGCAGCAACAAGCGGTCGAGCGGCGAGTAGTGACGTTCGGTAGCCATCGGGCACCTCCGCTAGAGTGTGCCCGACAGTTTACCGCAATCGGCGGGGAGGGGGTTGCCCTGGATCAGCCCGGCGGCCAGTGCATCTGGCGTTGGCCGAGCACATGCATGTGGATGTGGTAGACGGTCTGGCCGCCCAGCTCGTTGCAGTTCATGACCACCCGGAAGCCTTCCTCGCAACCTAGCTCCTTGGCCAGGCGCTGGGCAGTGAACAGGATGTGGCCGGCCAGGCCCTTGTCCTCTTCGGTCAGGTCGTTGAGGGTGCGGATGGGCTTTTTCGGGATGACCAGAAAATGCACAGGCGCCTGGGGGGCGATATCGTGGAAGGCCAGAACCTGGTCGTCCTCGTAGATGATCTTCGCCGGGATCTCCCGGTTGATGATCTTGGTGAAGAGAGTCTCCACAGCACTTGCTCCATGGTGAGGGTCCGGGCCGAGTGTAACCAGCGCGCCGCCGCTCGCCCAGTGGCTATTCGGCGCCGAGCGGGCAGTAGCGACGATGGATCATCCCGGCCAGCTTGCGCGTCAGCCAGTGCGGCAGCAGGCGTGGCAGGAAGGCCAGCCAGCGGTTGCGCCGTCCGGGTACGATCAGGGCACGATTCTTGTCCAGGGCGCGCACGGCATGCAGCGCCACCTCTTCCGGGCTCAGGCAGCGGCTGGAGCCTTCCAGCCTGGGGATGCGTCGCCGTGGCGAACGCACCGGGCCAGGGCACAGCACCGACACCTTGATCCCGGTGCGCCCGAGCTCTTCGCGCAGGGCTTGGGAGAAACTCACCACGTAGGCCTTGCTCGCCGCATAGCTGGCCATCCAGGGGCCGGGGGCGAAGCTGGCGAGGGATGCGACATTGAGGATCTGACCGCCGCCCTGCACGGCCATCAGGTTGCCGATGGCGTGGCACAGGCGGGTCAGGGCGAGAATGTTGACCTCCAGCAGGTCCTGCTCATCCGCCCATTCGTGGGCCAGGAACGGCCCGTAGGCGCGCTGGCCGGCGCAGTTGACCAACAGGTCGATGCGCCGTTCGCCTTCTTCCAGTTCGAGCACGAAGCCGGACAAGCGCAAAGGCTGGCTCAGGTCGCAGGCGCGGAACAGCACCTCGACACCGAAACGCTGGGTCAGCTCGATGGCCACCGGCTCGAGGGTCTCGCGATGGCGTGCCACCAGGATCAGGTTGCGCCCGCGCCGCGCCAGGGCTTCCGCCAGGGCCAGGCCCAGGCCGCTGGAAGCACCGGTGATCATGGCGTAACGGGTCATGCAAGGCTCCTGGAGCGGCGGACGGGGCGCCTAGTGTACAGCGTGGCCCGGCAAGGTGTTGCCTTTTGCTACAGGGCCCGGCCGTGCAGTCGATGGCTGTGTGCCAGGGCCTCGCGGTATTCGCCCTGCAGGCGTTCGATCAGTGCGCCAGCGCTGGGCAGGTCGTGGATATCGCCGACCCCCTGGCCAGCGGACCAGACCGTTTTCCAGGCTTTCGCTTCATCATCCAGCGGTTTGAGACGAGCCTGCTCATGGCTGGCCTTCAGCGCGTCCATGTCGTAGCCGGCCTGCTCCAGGCTCTGGCGCAGGAAACTGGCGGGCACGCCGGACACGGCAGGAGTATGGATGATGTCGGCAGCGCGGGCCTCCAGCAGCATCTGCTTGTAGGCATCCTGGGCCTGGCTCTCGGTGGTGGCGATGAAACGGGTGCCCATGTACGCCAGGTCGGCTCCCAGCAGTTGGGCGGCGAGGACCTGATGGCCATGGTTGATGCAGCCCGCCAGCAGCAGCGTCTTGTCGAAGAACTGGCGGATCTCGGCCACCAGGGCGAGTGGGCTCCAGGTCCCGGCGTGCCCCCCGGCGCCTGCTGCCACGGCGATCAGGCCGTCTACCCCGGCCTCGGCGGCTTTCTCCGCATGGCGGCGGGTCGTGACGTCATGGAATACCAGGCCGCCATAGCCATGCACCGCATCCACCACCTCCTTCACGGCGCCCAGGCTGGTGATGACGATGGGCACGCGGTGTTCGACGCACAGGGCCAGGTCGGCCTGCAGGCGCGGGTTGCTGGGGTGGACGATCAGGTTGACCGCGTAGGGTGCCGCTGTCGGCAAGCTGGCGAGGCCGTCCTCGATCTCTTCCAGCCACGCTTTGAAACCGCTGCTGTCGCGCTGGTTCAAGGCAGGAAAGCTGCCCACCACGCCACTGCCGCAGCAGGCCAGTACCAGCCGGGGATTGGAAATCAGGAACATCGGTGCGGCGACCACCGGCAGGCGCAGGCGTTGTTCGAGCGAGGCGGGCAAGGGCATGGCGGGGCTCCTGTCAGGGGATGGTTGGGCTCAGAACGGTTTGACCACCACGAGAATCACGATGCCCAGCAGCAACAGCACCGGCACTTCGTTGAACCAGCGGTAGTACACATGGCTGCGGGTGTTGTTGCCGGCGGCGAAGCGCTTGCGCTGGGCGCCGCACATGTGATGGTAGACGGTCAGCAGGATGACCAGGGTGAGCTTGGCATGCAGCCAGCCCTGACTGAGCCAGCCCGGGGTGAGGTAGAGCATCCAGATGCCGAAGACATAGGTGGCGATCATCGCCGGGTTCATGATGCCGCGAAAGAGCTTGCGCTCCATCGTGACGAAGCGCTCCTGGCTGATGTTGTCCTGGCTTTGCGCGTGGTAGACGAACAGCCGGGGCAGGTAGAACAGTCCGGCGAACCAGCAGACCACGCTGACGATGTGCAGCGCCTTGATCCATAGATAGAGCATGGAGGGAGTTCCTTCAGGTTTTCACGGTCGTCAGATAGTAGAGGCCAAGCGCCCGAAGGGTCACCCCAAGAGTTGTTACAGGCGGCTCGCACCCCTATTATCGTGCGTTTTCCAGTCGGCTCGTTGATAAGGGGCAAGCGTTATGATCAAGGTCGGTATCGTCGGCGGCACGGGTTACACCGGCGTCGAACTGTTGCGTCTGCTGGCACAGCATCCACAGGCCGAGGTGGCGGTCATCACGTCGCGCTCCGAGGCCGGTGTGGCGGTAGCCGACATGTACCCGAACCTGCGTGGCCACTATGACGGCCTGGCCTTCAGCGTGCCGGACAGCAAGGCCCTGGGCGCCTGCGACGTGGTGTTCTTCGCCACGCCCCACGGTGTTGCCCACGCCTTGGCCGGCGAGCTGCTGGCGGCCGGGACCAAGGTCATCGACCTGTCCGCCGACTTCCGCCTGCAGGACGCCGTGGAGTGGGGCAAGTGGTACGGCCAGCCCCACGGTGCGCCGGAGCTGCTCAAGGATGCGGTATACGGCCTGCCCGAGGTCAATCGCGAGAAGATCCGCCAGGCCCGTCTGATCGCCGTGCCTGGCTGCTATCCGACGGCCGCCCAGCTGGGCTTCCTGCCGCTGCTCGAAGCCGGCCTGGCTGACCCGTCACGCCTGATCGCCGACTGCAAGTCGGGTGTCAGCGGCGCCGGCCGGGGTGCTTCGGTGGGCTCGCTGTTCTGCGAGGCGGGCGAGAGCATGAAGGCCTACGCGGTCAAGGGCCACCGCCACCTGCCGGAAATCAGCCAGGGCCTGCGCCAAGCCGCGGGCAAGGACGTCGGCCTGACCTTCGTGCCGCACCTGACCCCGATGATCCGTGGCATTCACGCCACGCTCTATGCGACCGTCGCCGACACCTCGGTCGACCTGCAGGCCCTGTTCGAGAAGCGCTACGCGGACGAGCCGTTCGTCGACGTGATGCCGGCCGGTAGCCACCCAGAGACCCGTAGCGTGCGTGGCGCCAATGTCTGCCGCATCGCCGTGCATCGTCCCCAGGGCAGTGACCTGGTGGTGGTGTTGTCGGTGATCGACAACCTGGTCAAGGGCGCTTCCGGCCAGGCGGTGCAGAACCTGAACATCCTGTTCGGCCTGGACGAACGCATGGGCCTGTCGCACGCCGGCCTGCTGCCCTGACAGCAGCCACAAGCTGCAAGTGAGTGTTCCGCGTTCAGCTTGAAGCTTGCGGCTTACGTATTGTTGACCGATTTTCTCGGAGAAGCGGATAATGCGCGTCATCGAGTTTTATGGCGGCACTGCGCCGGGAGAATCAACATGAGCGTCGAAACCTTCACCCCCACCGCTTTGGAATTCACCCAAGGGGCTGCGCAAAAGGTGAAGACCCTGGTCACCGAAGAGGGCAATGATCGTCTGAAGTTGCGCGTGTTCGTGACGGGCGGTGGTTGCTCCGGTTTCCAGTACGGCTTCACCTTCGATGAGGAAGTGGCCGAGGACGACACCGTGGTCGAGCGCGAAGGCGTGTCCCTGGTGGTCGATCCGATGAGCTTCCAGTACCTGGCAGGCGCCGAAGTGGACTACCAGGAAGGCCTGGAAGGTTCGCGCTTCGTGATCAAGAACCCCAACGCCGCCACCACCTGCGGCTGTGGTTCCTCGTTCTCGATCTGAGCCTTGCCGTTGGCATGAAAACGCCGCGCGGTTGCGCGGCGTTTTGCTTTGTGGGGTGGGTCAGGCCGGATAGATGGCGCCGAGTATGCGCAGGCCCTGGGCGCCGGTGACACTGGGGCGGTTGCCGGGGATTCGCTCGAGGCAGCAATGGGCCAGCCAGGCGAAGGCCATGGCCTCGACCCAGTCGGGATCGACCCCATGGGCGGCGGTGCTGTCGACCTTGGCGGCCGGCAGCAGCTCGGCCAGGCGGCGCATCAACGCGCCATTGCGAGCCCCGCCACCGCAGACCAGCAGTGCTTCGGTGTTCGCCTGGGCGCCGCTCAGCGAGTCGACGATGCTGCGTGCAGTGAGCTCCAGCAGGGTGGCCTGGACATCTTCGTCCCGACAAGGCGGCAGTGCCGACAGATGGGCATCCAGCCACGGCAGGTTGAAGACTTCGCGGCCGGTGCTCTTGGGGCCGGTGCCGGCAAAGAACGGGTCCGCCAGCAGGCTGGCGAGCAGGCCAGGGTTCGGCGTGCCGCTGGCCGCCCAGGCGCCATCGGCGTCATAGGCCTGGCCACGCTTGCGTTCGATCCAGGCATCGAGCAGCACATTGCCCGGCCCGCAGTCGAAGCCGCGGACCGGTTTGTCATGCTCGATCAGGCTGAGGTTGCTGAAACCGCCCACGTTGAGTATCGCCACGCGCTGGCCCAGATGGGCGAACAGCGCCTCATGGTAGGCAGGCACCAGCGGCGCGCCCTGGCCACCGGCGGCAACGTCGCGGCGGCGGAAGTCGCCGACCACGCAGATCCCGGTGAGCTCGGCCAGCAGGGCGGGGTTGCCGATCTGCACGGTGAAGCCGCGTGCCGGTTCATGACGGATGGTCTGCCCATGGCTGCCGATCGCACGGATGGCATCGGCCTGCAGGCCCTGGCTGAGCAAGAGATGGCGCACGCCTTCGGCTGCCAGCCTGGCCCAGCGGTTTTCTGCCAGTGCGGCGCGGGCGATCTCGTCGGGGCCGCTGGCGCAAAGGGCCAGCAGGTCCTGGCGCAGGTCCGAGGGCATGGGGGTGTAGTGGGTGGCGAGCAGTTGGTGCTGCTCGCCCTGTTCGATCAGGGCGATGTCCAGGCCGTCGAGGCTGGTACCGGACATCACTCCCAGGTAGAGCGCCATGGGCTCAGCGCTTGTTCGCGGCGAGCAGGGTGGCCTTTTCCTGGTCCATGCGGGCGATCAGGGGCTGGCTCTGCTGCAGGAAGCGCTGGCGCTCGGACTTGGCGATCGGGTCGGCCATGGGCACTTTCTGGCTCAGAGGATCGACGTGCACGCCATTGACCTGGAACTCATAGTGCAGGTGCGGCCCGGTGGACAGGCCGGTGGTGCCGATGTAGCCGATGACCTGGCCTTGCTTGACCGAACTGCCGGTCCTGATGCCCTTGGCGAAGCCCTGCATGTGGCCGTAGAGGGTCTTGTAGGTATTGCCATGGGCGATGATCACGGTGTTGCCGTAGCCGCCGCGGCGCCCCGCCAGGAGCACTTTGCCGTCGCCGGCGGCCTTGATCGGCGTGCCTCGCGGTGCGGCGTAGTCGACGCCTTTGTGGGCGCGGATCTTGTTCAGGATCGGGTGCTTGCGCCCATTGGAGAAGCGTGAGCTGATGCGGGCGAAGTCCACCGGGGTGCGGATGAAGGCCTTGCGCAGGCTCTTGCCGTCGGCGGTGTAGTAGCTGGTGTTGCCCTGCTTGTTGGTGTAGCGCACGGCGGTGTAGGTCTTGCCGCGGTTGGTGAAGCGGGCGGACAGGATGTTGCCGGTGCCGATCACCTTGCCGTCCATGATCTTCTGCTCGTAGACCACGTCGAATTCGTCGCCCTGGCGGATGTCCTGGGCGAAGTCGATGTCGTAGCCGAGGATGCGTGCCATGTCCATGGTCATGCTGTGGGACAGGCCTGCGCGTTGCGCGGAAGCCGACAGGGAACTCTTGATGACCCCATGGGCGTAGGCGGTGCGTACCACTGGTTTGCTGACTTCGCGAGCGAAGCTGTAGCCCTTGGCGGTGCGAGTCAGGCGAATGCTCTCGAGGCTGCTGACCTTGCTGTGCAGGCTGGCCAACTGGCCGTCCTTGTCGAACTCGAACTGCAGCACCTGACCATGCTTGAGCTGGCTGAACTGCTTGGCCTGCTTGCTGCTGGCCAGTACGTCATGGACCACGTTGGCGGGCAGGCCGACCTTGGCGAACAGGGTGGACAGGGTATCGCCACGGGCGACCGTGACTTCACGGTGGCCGGGCTCCTTCTCCTCGACCGCAGGGGCCTGCTCGGCGGTCTGCTCGGCCGGTGGTTCGGCGGTGTCGATCTGGGCGAAGGGCGAATCCTGGCTGCCCTCGGCCTGTACCAGTGGGGCTGCCTTGGACGCGTCCTGCAGCTGCTCGGCCGGGCTTTCCAGCTCCAGGCTCAGCGTGGTTTTCTTGGCTTCGACCTCGCTGGAGGGGAATACCAGCAAGGCCAGGCTGAGGAGGGCGGCGATGCCGCTGGCGGCCAACAAATGGCTTTTCGGATAAAGCGGGGGCGCTTTAGGCGTTTCGTTGGTCATAGGTGAAGTGACTTTGAAAAAGGTGAAAAGGAAAAGATGAATGACATGATGAAGATGAAATAACTGTATAAAATATAACCAAATCCATTTTCACGCAAGGGCGCGTAGACGCCGCGACACGCCGTTCGGGTCACATTCCTTTGCAAAACTTGTATTTGATGGCCGATCTTGTATGGTTGGCTCCCCTTGAATCTGAGCCTTGCGGGTCTGTCATATGAAGTCGGTTGAAGAGCAGCTGGCGCTTATCAAGCGCGGTGCGGAAGAGGTGTTGGTCGAGTCGGAACTGGCGGAGAAGCTCAAGCGCGGCCAGCCTCTGCGTATCAAGGCGGGCTTCGATCCGACCGCTCCAGACTTGCACCTGGGCCACACGGTGCTGATCAACAAGCTGCGCCAGTTCCAGGACCTTGGCCATCAGGTCATCTTCCTGATCGGTGACTTCACCGGCATGATCGGTGACCCGAGCGGCAAGAGCGCCACCCGCCCACCGCTGACCCGCGAGCAGGTCCTGGAGAATGCCGAGACCTACAAGCAGCAGGTGTTCAAGATCCTCGACCCGGCCAAGACCGAGGTCGCGTTCAATTCCACCTGGATGGACAAGCTGACGCCGGCCGACTTCATTCGCCTGGCTTCGCAGTACACGGTTGCCCGCATGCTCGAGCGCGACGACTTCGACAAGCGCTACAGCAGCAATCAGCCCATCGCGATCCACGAGTTCCTCTACCCGCTGGTGCAAGGCTATGACTCGGTCGCGCTCAAGGCCGACGTCGAGCTGGGTGGCACCGACCAGAAGTTCAACCTGCTGATGGGACGAGAGCTGCAGCGGGCTTATGGCCAGGAAGCGCAGAACATCGTGACCATGCCGCTGCTCGAGGGGCTCGACGGCGTGAAGAAGATGTCCAAGTCGCTGGGTAACTATGTGGGTATCCAGGAGGCGCCTGGGGTGATGTACAGCAAGCTGGTGTCGATCCCGGACACGCTGATGTGGCGTTACTTCGAGCTGCTGAGCTTCCGTTCGATGGAAGAGATCGACCAGTTCCGCGCCGATGTCGAGAACGGCGCCAACCCGCGCGATATCAAGATCAAGCTGGCGGAGGAGATCGTCGCCCGCTTCCATGGTGAAGAGGCAGCGGCCAGCGCTCATCGTGCGGCAGGCAACCGTATGAAGGATGGCGAACTGCCTGAGGATCTGCCGCAGGTCGAGGTGGCGGCGGCCGAAGACATGCCGATCGCTGCGGTCCTGAACAAGGCAGGGCTGGTGAAGAACTCGGCTGCTGCTCGTGACCTGCTTAATGCAGGGAGTGTGAAGGTCGATGGCGCTGTGGTCGATCGTGGCTTCGTCTTTGCCCTGGGGGCGACCCATGTGTGCCAGGCGGGCAAGAAGGCTTTTGCGCGCATTACCTTGAAGGCAGAGTAAGGGTAGCTTTATCTCTGAAGACGGGGAGGCCAGTAGGCCTCCCCGTTTTGTTTGTGCTGTGCTCTTTATTTAAAGATTTATGAAAATAACGGTTGACGGGGTTTCGAATCCCCTTATAATGCGCCCCACTTCCGACGTAGTCGAAACGAAAAACTCCTTGAGATTCAACGAGTTGAACGCTTCAGGTAGTGTCGGAAGAGCTTCGGTCCCTAGATCGGCAGCGGTGCAAAAGGCAGTTGACAGCAGGCGGTAACGCTGTATGATTCGCCTCCCGCTACGAGTGATCGCAGCGAGTCAAGTGGTTGAAGTGAAACGAAAAACTTCAAAACAAACGCTTGACAGACTCTGAGGAAAGCGTAGAGTGCGCGGCCTCGGTTGAGACGAAACGCTCTTGGCCAAACGCTCTTTAACAATCGAATCAAGCAATTCGTGTGGGTGCTTGTGAGTACGGACTGATAGTCGCCAAGATTATCAGCATCACAAGTGGCCATATGAGAAATCACATAGTCATTTGAGATTGCT